>JBKBVP010000477.1:0-1080 GCA_046289495.1 Candidatus Kapaibacteriota bacterium
CGGCGGGAAGGTGACCGCCGGGGTCCTTAGGGACGGCGATGGATGCCGCCTCCTGCTCGCCGCACGCTTAGGAAAGCGGACCGCTGTCGATTCTTGTCGGCATGTCCGCCCCGGCGAAGCCGTCGCAAGACGGCCCGCCGATCCGGCAAGGCTCGAAGACGAGGGCCGCCAGCCGGAGCGCGTGTGGAAAACGACCGCGTGGGACGACGACTGCGCCGAAACGGTACTTAAAACTCCAAACACCGGGTGCAGACCCGGCGTCCCACGCCCTCCCCGAACTTCGCCGCGAAAGCGGCGAAGGCGAAGACGCATGCCCGACGCGACACTGCGTCATCTTGTCAGACGGGGCAAAGCGCCCCACCTGAAGCCTATCCAAAAATCACCCCTTCCCCCGCGACAGGAGCCTCGATGCCGCATGCCGACAGCCTGATTCTCACCCTGGTCGGAGGATTCGTCCTCGCCTTCGTGTTCGGCATGTTGGCCAATCGGCTGAAGCTGTCGCCCCTGGTCGGCTATCTGGTCGCCGGAGTGGCCGTCGGCCCCTATACGGGCGGCTTCGTCGCCGACACCGAACTGGCGCCGCAACTGGCCGAGATCGGCGTCATCCTGCTGATGTTCGGGGTCGGACTGCACTTCTCGCCCAGGGATCTGATGCAGGTGCGCAAGGTCGCTGTGCCCGGCGCCCTGGTCCAGATCGCCGTCGCCACCGTCCTGGGCTGGGCCCTGGGCCGGGCGGTGCTGGGTCTGGGCGATGTCGAGGCCCTGCTGATGGGCTTCGCCCTGTCGGTCGCCTCCACCGTGGTCCTGCTGCGGGCGCTGGAGGAGCGCAAACAGGTCAAGGGCGAGGTCGGCCGCATCGCCCTGGTCATGCTGCCCATGATCATCGTGCCCGCCGGAACCCAAACCGATCTCGCCGCCCTGGGCATGGGCATCGGCTGGACCCTGCTGAAGGTCGCCCTGTTCGTCGCCGGCATGCTGGTCGTCGGCGGCAAGCTGATCCCCTGGCTGCTGGTCCGCATCGCCCACACCCGGTCGCGCGAACTCTTCACCCTGGGCGTCCTGGCCATCGCCCTGGGTATC
>JBKBVP010000478.1:0-1076 GCA_046289495.1 Candidatus Kapaibacteriota bacterium
TTGCCGTTATCCTCGGTCCTGTAATAGTAAGGTCCATTTGTCACAATAAAACCAACACTATCGTCAACAAATTTTAAAGAATTAAATTTCAACGAAGCATCTGAAACTATTTTCTCAGTAGGTAGATTATTAACATATTTATACAAATTTCCACTCGAAGTGCAAAGGAAAAAGACTTCCTCATTTAGAATATCAATCCCAGTTATAGTTTCGGCAAAATCAATTGGGAGCTTCGTCCAGGTTTCCCCAAAATCACTGGAAACCAAAACAGTCCCATTTGAACCATAAATTACCAGCTGATTTCCAATTCTTTTAATACCGAGGAAATCGCAAGCATAATCAATCGAGAGGTCTATCCATTCATTTCCACCATTTGTAGTTTTCAATAAAGTGCTTTTGTATCCTACAATGAACCCCTTCAAAGAATCGACGAACAGAATCCCCATCAAATCATTATTTGTCGGAATTGATACCCTATTCCAAGTAAATCCACCATTAGAGGTACGAAGTAATGTACTATTTTTACCACACACAAAACCATTTCTCCTACCGAAGAAGTATAAACCACGGATGTCATCGTAGGTATCGATGTTTTGATAACTGAAAGTAAATCCACCATTTGTGGAAATTCTGAAAGTGCCATAATCGCCGGCAGAAAAGATTGTATCGCCTATTGCCTGAATCGCAAACAAGTCGGAATTGGAGCCTAAGTCGTATATAACCCAATCGATTTTGTCATCGAAATTCAACCAACTCTCTCCTCCATCGGTTGAGATTCTTACAATACCAACGCCAGGAACAAGATTTGTGTCGAGTGTGTAAAAATCCTCGGTATATCCCCCAATGAAAATCTCGTCTTTATCCCCACGAGATTTAACAGATAAAGCCCAGATACTTGTATCGGGGAAACCAATTATCTCCCAGTTATAGCCCCCATCGGTTGTTCGATGCAAACCGCCATTATTCTTATTCAAAGCAAACAAATAAGTCACCACAGCATATCCGACTCGGGGGTCTCTTTGAGAAAACTCAATTCTTGTAATTTCGACGTCCTGCTGAAGGGAGTCTGGGACGCG
>JBKBVP010000045.1:0-8180 GCA_046289495.1 Candidatus Kapaibacteriota bacterium
AAAACGTCTCGCTAGTATGGGACTTGTCGAGTATAACTCATATCATGGAGCTAAACTAACCCCCACTGGCGAAAAAGTTGCTTTGGAAACTATACGCTTTCATCGTCTACTTGAACTATATCTAAAAAAGGAGTTAAACTATCCATTGGACAAAGTTCACGAAGAAGCTTGCAAGCTCGAACATTTCATTTCCGAGGAATTCATCGAAAGAGTAAATGAAATACTTGGTGACCCCAAGTTCGACCCTCACGGACATCCGATCCCCACAAAACAGGGATATCTCTCGAAACAAGATGAAATCCCCTTGACCGATGCCGAATTAGAAATATTTTACACAATTAGTCATTTAGAAGACGACAATCCCGAGCTTCTTGCATATTTAGAAAGTTTAGGTCTCTTACCTGGAACAGTTATTAAAATTGTTGAAAAGCTTCCATTCTATGGACCAATCTCGTTGAAGATAAAATCCTCGCTCAAAACATATACAATTGGCTTCGAGGTTGCAAAAAGAATATTCCTTAAGAAATAATTTTTAGCAGATGAATAACAGTGCAGACATATCATTTTGTCTGATTGTAAAAAACGAAGAAAAATTTCTTGAAAAATGCCTCTCTTCCATAGCCCCAATAGCAAAAGAGATTGTAATAGTTGATACTGGCTCCACTGATAACACTATCCAAATTGCAAAGAAATATACGAAAAAAGTATATAACTTTCAATGGGAGGACAACTTTTCCACTGCAAGAAATTTTGCCATTTCTTTGGCAGAGTGTCCTTATATCTTCTCAATCGACGGTGATGAAGAACTAAAGAATCCCGAGGCTGTTATCAACGCCATTTTAAATGCAAGTGGTGAAACAGGTGGCTGGCTGGTTACAAACATTTCTATGGCATCAAGGAAGATAGGTGGCGGTTTCGATACTTTCGCAACAAAATTAGTTCGCTTGTTTCGAAATCATCCAAATATTCGATTCCAAGGAATAGTTCACGAACAGATAATTCATTCCATTCTGGGCAATAATTATAAAATTTCCGACACCGAAATCATACTCTTACATTATGGCTACTCTCTTACACCCTCGGAGATGCATAAAAAGCAAATTAGAAATCTAAACTTACTTTTGAATGCAATATCCAAAGACCCATACAACGCATATTATCATTTTCAAATTGCTAAAACATACCTCGCTTTGGATAAACTTGTTGATGCTGATAATTATATAGAAAATTCCCTGAAATTTTCTAAACAAGATAGCTTTATACGACCACAAGCCTTAAATTATGGCGGTATAATTTCTTTCAAACTTGGAGATTTCGAAAAGTCCATTCATAGAGCTAATGAATCCTTAAAAATTATCCCTGTTCAGGCATTCGCAAATTTCATCTTAGGAGAAACATACTCAGCTTTGACCGACTATAAGACTGCATTGCGTCACTATCAAGAAATGGAAAATGCTTTAAAAAATCCCTCGCAACTTGCTTTAGTTATGGGCGATTACTACCTACCATTTGAAGCCTTGTATTTCCGCTTTGGAAGATGCTACATAGGAATTAGGCAATTCAACGATGCAGAAAAATACTTTAAAAAAGCATTAAATATCAATCCTAATGATTTCGACTCCATAAGAGGTTTAGCAAATACTCTAGTCTTTCAGAATAGATTTGCAGAGGCGTATAAGATTCTTGAGGATTTTAAATCGAGAAATCCACAATTAGAAAACGAAGTTGCTAGCTTCATAGCTCAAGTTCAATCTTATCAACTTAATTCAATCAAATTGAAAAACGATAATAATTATAAAACCGAAACCGTAAGTTATCCCGAAAAACACTTTTCTCCCCATTCTCAAACTCAACCACTTTTATCTTTGAGTATGATTGTGAAAAACGAACAAAAGTACCTGCCAGGCTGTTTAGAAAGTGTTAAGGACATTGTGGATGAAATAGTGATTCTTGATACTGGTTCGACAGATGAAACAAAAAATATCGCGATGAGTTTTGGAGCAAAGATATACGAAACGCAATGGAGAGATGATTTTTCACTTGCCCGCAATGAATCATTAAGCCATTGCATAGGCAAGTGGATATTGTATTTAGATGCCGATGAAAGAGTAGTACATCCAAGCCCTTCTGAACTAAGAAGTCTTATTAAAAATGCCGACCCCTCTATTGGTGCATTTTATTGTCTTATTGAAAGCGAGCATTATCAAATGGACGGTAGTACGGAAGTCCACCGTGGCGGTTATCCCCGAATTTTTAGAAATCTCGGCTATCCAAAAATAAAATTTGTTGGTAGAGTACACGAACAAATTGCTCCGTCGATATTTCAGAATGGATTAAGTATACAATTCTCTGACATAAAAATTCTGCACCTTGGTTACAATCAGAGCCGAGAAGTAATGGAGAGCAAAATTCGACGAAACTATAAGATGTTAATCCAACACGTAAAAGAAGAGCCATTAAATGGATACGCTTGGTATCAGTTAGGTCAAACACTTGCGCAGATGGGTTTAGCCAACGAAGCAGAGAACGCAATTCGAATGGCAATACGAACCAAATCACTTTCAAATTCCATATATGCTTGTGCAGCGTCTACCCTCGCAAAAATGGTTGGCAATCGAGGAAAGTACCAAGAAGCACTATACTGGGCTGAGCAATCTTTACAGAGGGTTCCAGACCAAATTTATGCACTCCATTTAAAAGCTTATGCATTGCTGTATCTGCAAAGATTTGAAGAAGCAGAACAAGTATTCTTAGAAGTCATTAAAAAAATTAACGTCAAAAAAGGAATTCCTCTCACCGGATTCGACATTATTATTCCTGAACACATTGTCCTGAAAGGATTGGAGATGGCACAGAAGAAAATAAAACCGAAATAAAATTGTTCTTATCCAAAAATCGAAACAATTTTGTAATTTTGCTTTTGAAATTCAAGCCAACATAGCTCAGCTGGTAGAGCAGCTCACTCGTAATGAGCAGGCCGGCGGTTCGAATCCGCCTGTTGGCTCTGTATTAGTAGTAAAAATGAATCTGTAAGTGCCATCGTGTCGAACTACTTTCGGTCGATTTAAACAATCTATATTCTGCAATCAACTCTAAATAAGGAATTGGAAAATACTTTATACCCAAGGTCGAAGAGTAATTATTTATCTCCCATAGGCTTTCTTTGGTGATAGTTAGTTTAGTGAACCCTGCTTCGAAAACAAAGAAGGGTATGAGCCCTCTGATTGGATAGTAATAAATCTGCAAAATAATATTATTTGTTTTCCTCAATTCATTGAGAGAAGTAAAAACATATTCTCCTATTAATCCCAAGAACTCACCAATATTTAGACCTAAATAACTACTTGAATATAAAAATTCTCCATTTAATAAAATCGAGCTACCAATGTATTTAAACAATATAAAATCATCAAATATTGAAGGATAAAAAACAACTTTAGCGTTGAAGGTAGGATTATGCTTTAATACAATAGGTATGTTCCCAAAAATAGTAATTTGTGAAAGGAAACGTGAATCGAAGGCACCAAAAAATAAGTCGAAACTTTCGTATGTTCTATATGAAAGCTCAATACCAAACTCGGAGTAATCTGGTGGGAAAAGACTAGATGTATAGTCCACAGAAGCAATTCTTCTGTTAAATCGTGTCATGTCGCAATCACGAACTCCAAATGAAGGTTGAAACTTTCCAATTTGCACTTCAGGTAGCAAATCAGAAATTTTAAAGTTTAACGAAGCAGACCAGTTATCCTGACCTTGGAATACAATCGGAGCAATATTGTATTGACCATTTAGGGAGATGTTTTCTTGCAGCTTCATCAAAAAGTGTAACGCAAATTCCATTGGGAAATATCTTCTTTTGGCTAGCTCCGTACGATGCGATCGAGTTGATTGGAAACGAAAATCCAAACCAAAAGCAAATGGACAAGAAAATTGTTTTTTTTGATTAGCTTCAAAAAAATGTAGTGTATCCCAATATTGTTCTTTATCAAATAGGCTGTATATTCTATTAATTACTTCACTTCCTATCGGAAAATGTGAAGCATCTCGGATAAATTTCCAACCAAATTCTGTTCTAATTCCACCACCTTGTGGATTGACGTGACATTTTGAACATTTGTTACCCGAGAAAATGGATAGCTCCGGCGTAGCATAAACATAGAAGCAGTGAAGAGTAAAAAGAAATAGTAAGATTAATAACCTTTTCATAATACTTACTTATGAGGTAATAATTTACCCAATTTTCTCGCTTTAATAACATCATCGCTACTAACCGTTACATTCATACTGTTTAGTTCACGATAAACAAATTCTAAAATCATTGATATATCCTCATTCTTCAAACTTGAATCTATTTCTGTAGTCATTACGCCATAATAAATCTCTCCATTTACAACTATTCTGCCACTTCTGCCAAATAGCATACCCCGAAGCAATTCAATTTTATCACCCTTTTGTACATAATCAGAATTCTTCAAGGGCGGATATACACCCTTGATACCTCTACCATCCTTACGATGACATTTCGAACAATGGTCAATGAATAATTTCTTCGCTTTCTCTTTATCATATGAGAAAAGATTTAGGTGAATGCTTAAAAATATTGATACAACTAAAAAGAATAGGGAAAAATATGAATGATGCGATTTCACAAGTTTATTCAATAACAAATGATTTCTTATATCTTCGCAAGATTTTTTTAGCATCTTTCTTTGCCTCCTCTATATGTGCGTAGCCCCACAGAACAATTTTATACTGCAAAGAATTGTATAAATAGAGTCTATCGTAGTAGGCTTTAAACCCTTGTCTCTCCCAGAATTCAACTTTCTTCTCGGCAAGTTCCTCGCTGAGGACAGTATCCACAACAATGGTAAAGGGTAAAAGCTCTGGCATAATCCAGCGTATTTCAACTCTTCGATTAAACAAAGAAGATATATCATCATTTTCGTCCGTGTAAATAGGTTTACTAATGCCTATACCCTTCACTAAAATTTGGTTTGGTGAGACGCCGCTGGCAATAAGCCTTGAACGAACTGCATTTGCTCGGTCCAAAGACAGCTTGATTGGCGAATAATATTGTTCCCCAATTCCTGCTGTTCCAATGAGTTCAACTTGCAAATTCCTATGTCCTTTTAAAAGCTGTGCTAAATTGTTTAAACAAACAATAAATCCCTCATCTATTGAAGTATCAGCGAAATTAAACAGAGACACTGCTTGATAGTTGGTATAAAAAGTCCTCTCTTCTACCGGATAGGTAATCAAGTCGAAAAACTCCAGCTGGTTTGATTGCAAAGTAAATTTAATATCTACATCATTGCACTCTAAAAACTGTTTACTTTTTTCGAAGACAATAGAAAAATAATACTTATTAGAAAGTATACACTCTAAAATGCCACTTCCGACTTCTTGATTTTTCCAAGGAAAGTGGTAAAAATTACCATTTGTTTTGTAAGCTAAATAGCGATAAGTCGACGGAGAAACTTCATTTCCTAAAACAATAACGTTAATAGGAATATTAATTTTTTGGGACTTTTCAATTGCATCTTCCAAAGTAATGTTCATCGAAGAATTGTCCATACGATTAGTAATCAAAACTAATACAGAGTTGGATCGAGCTTCAATTTCATCTAAAATAAACCAGATGGAACGATATACAGAACTTAATTCATTTCTTACGGGCAAATTTGTGGTTTGAAAATCATAATAGAATTTATTTACCCGTTCGAGAGGAATAATGTTTTGAAGTCCAACACCAAAACAAAACAAAGCCACTTTATCTTCAACATCAAGAAACTTAACTGCGTCGAGAATCTGTTGTCTAAGTTCTAAATCATCTTGGATCACAGCATAATCAATCAAAAAATATACATTAAGTTTTTCCTTAATATTTATATTTTTTGGAAAATGCTCGTAGGTGCTTCCAATAACTCTTTTTTGGCATTTCTGCTCGATTCTTATTTTAAAATCAGAAGAGTGCTTGCCAATATCGTAAACCATGTTGCCATAATCGTCCAGAACTCCAAAAATTAATTCCAGGCTGTCTTTATCTTTTTGTTGGTTCAAACGGAATACTTTAACTTTGGATATATCCTTTAAAAAACCAGTCGCAAAGCCAGAGTGGAAACTTGAGGGTTTAAAATTTTTTTGTTCAAAAATTTTTTCAATTAAACGAGGCCCAGTTTGGACCTTTGTTTCAACTTTTTGATTCTGATTTTCATTTGGATTAACCAAAACATAAACTGATTGAAGAAGCTGATTACCATCATTTTTAAATGCAATTATGTCCAATCTGAGAGGTCTATCCGGCTTGATGATAATTGAATCAATAGGTTTAAACTTTTCTGTGTACCCACCGACCATTACGTAATCAGCATTTTTGAAGCTCCAAAAAACGACTGCGCTATCACCAGGCTCTAACTCAATTAAATCGGAGATTCTCTCTACCGAAATATTTTTAGTAGCACAAGAAAATAATACAATAATAATAGTGAAAACAAAATACTTTTTCATAATTTACAATTTAGTGAAAATTAATTCACCATTTCGAGAGTCGATGAGTACTTTGTCACCAGCAGAAAATTTTCCTTCCAAAATTAACAGAGCAAGTTTATCTGCTATGTGTTTTTGAATTGCTCTTTTAAGTGGTCTTGCGCCGAATTGTGGGTCGAAACCGATGTTTGAAATTAAATCAAGGGCATCTGGGCTAATTTCTATTTCTATCCCGCTTTCTTTCAATTTTTTCTTGATTCGTTCGAGCTGTAATTGGGTAATTTTTACGATATCCTCCTTTGTTAAAGGTTTGAAAAGGATAATATCATCTATTCTATTTAAAAACTCAGGACGCATTCTCTTTTTCAATAAATCAAAAATTTCATCTTTTAGCCTTTCTATGATAATATCTCTATTCGATGAATTAAGCATCTCAAGTTTATCTTGAATAATCTCGGTACCAAGATTGGATGTCATTATTACAATCGTGTTTTTAAAATTAACAACTCTTCCCTTACTGTCTGTTAGCCTGCCGTCGTCAAGAACCTGCAAAAGAATGTTGAAAACATCTGGATGTGCCTTTTCTATCTCGTCAAGTAGAACAACAGAATATGGGCGTCGACGAACTGCTTCGGTCAACTGGCCACCTTCCTCATACCCAACATAACCAGGTGGAGCACCCACAAGGCGAGAAACAGAAAACTTTTCCATATATTCACTCATATCGATTCGCACCATAGCATTTTCATCGTCAAAAAGGAATTCTGCAAGTGCCCTTGCAAGTTCCGTTTTTCCTACTCCAGTGCTACCTAAAAAAATGAAGGAGCCAATTGGCCTATTGATATCCTGTAAACCTACGCGAGACCTACGAATTGCATTAGCAACGGATTGAACGGCTTCTTCTTGGTCGACAAGTCGTTGATGAATCCTCTCCTCCATTTTTAAAAGCTTTGTCCTTTCGCTTTCAAGCATTTTCTGAACTGGTATACCGGTCCATTTGGAAACAACCTCGGCTATATCCTCTGCATCTACTTCTTCTTTAAGAAGTTTTCCATCCTTTTGTACCTCCTGCAACTTTTCATTAACTTCACCCAATTTTTTATTGAGTTCATGAATAAGTCCATACCTTATTTCAGCAACCTTTGTTAGATTGCCCTGTCTCTCATACTCATCTGCTTGTAGTTTTAAATTCTCTATTTGCGCTTTATAATCCCTTATTTGTTGGATTAAATTTTTCTCAAGCTCCCATCTTTTACGAAGTGCCTCTCTCTTCTGTTTTAACTCTTCAAGCTCACGCTCGATTTCATCTAATCTTTCTTTAGTAGCTTTAATCGACTCATCCATCGAATTTTTAACCTTCGAAATACTTTTGAAACTTAAAATTAATCAAAAAAAACAACATAAAGTAAATTATAGTCTATAAACATTGACATCAAAAATATGACTTCAAAACCAAAAAGAATACAATAAAAAAAGAAGAGGAGTATTCCTCTTCTTTAACCAAACACTAGCTTTAAGAATAATACAGAATTAAAAGGTTAAAAATTAATTTTCCTCTAAATTAAAAAATAAATTTCAAAGAAAAATACGGAAAGCCGTAAAATGCTAAAAATCATGTAAATCATTTAAAACACCCCGTCTTTAACAAGTTAAAGACACCCCTCTAAAAGAGGGGAACCTGCGTATGTTTTAAT
>JBKBVP010000479.1:0-1060 GCA_046289495.1 Candidatus Kapaibacteriota bacterium
CTTCGTCTTCTATTTCCATTAGATTATCGATAACCTGCTGAGGACATCCTGTTCTATTTGCGTAATCTATCAACTCTTCTTTGGTAGCTGGAAATGGAGCATCTTCGAGGTATGAAGCAAGTTCTGGTGTCCAAAACATAGTTTTATCCTCCCTGTATGTAACACATAAAAAACTTTTAAGATTTTACCATTATTTTTTCGAAAAAAAAGTGATAATATTTTAATAAATATAAATTTTTTAAAAAATTGATTTTTATTTATACTTTCTGTTGATAATTAAATCATCAAAATTATGTTGTAGTATCAAAACATTGCATCCATAGTTTGGTTCCTCTGCTTTTAAGTCGCCACGTAAAACGATTGTATATCCTTTACCTGGTTTGAATTCATAGTTCTTTATTTGGAATAAAATTGAATCTCTTTCTAAATCTGTTATGGTTATATTGTACTTTTCTGGATATGTAGTATAGAACTTTGTATAGTTTTTAAAATTTAAAGAGAAGTTCAATGGATACTGTTGTTCTAAATTAAACAACAAGTAAGAGGGGGAATTGAGTGCAAGATTGACGAAACGAAAATAAGAATTCGTGGGTGAATAATTACTAATCGAATCGTTTAATAGTAAGCCATTTACTCTCCTTTGTAGTTGAATGATGAAGAATGTGTAAAGTTGACCCTTGACCAAATTTGCAAAGCCATTATACACGACAGAGTCATTCTTGTATGAAACCACAAAATTTGTAACACCAGGCAAGACATTCAAATATTTAAAACCTTCTTCGATATCATAACTTAATGAGTTGTGCAAAATTATACCGCCAATGGTTAATTTAACTTTTCCAAACATTGGGGCACAATTTACACAAATTACTTGAGCATATTGAGATGGAGTAATATCTTTTTCAGTATCGAGACTCGGTATACATTGGCAAGCAACACAAATTGCAAAGGAGAAGAAAAGAATACTGATGTATTTAGATTTATTTTTGCCCATTTGGCTATTTAATACTTAAGGGTAACTCCGTACGTAACTCCGCTCTTCTTAGTTTGATATATATTT
>JBKBVP010000480.1:0-1046 GCA_046289495.1 Candidatus Kapaibacteriota bacterium
AGCAAGAAAGTCGAAAATACTATTCGGCAAAATGGCGATAAATTTTGTTAAGATAACCATAGGTAGAGGAAATTGTATTGATTTTCTATTATTTATGATTCCATTCCAAATAATTTTACTTGCTTCATCGGGTTCGAGAAGGAATGGCATTGGAAATTTGTTTTTAGCAGTCATATCTGTTTTAACAAAACCGGGCTTGACCGTAATTACATCAATACCAAGAGGTTTTAACTCAATTCTCGCTGCTTCGGCAAGTTTGGTCACTGCAGCTTTACTCGAAGAATATGCGCTACTGGATGGAAAACCACGAGCGTCGGCAAGCGAACTAATAATTACGATTTTGCCCCCAGGCTTTTGCATAAAGGTTGGAAGAATTTCAAGTGCATAGGCTATACCAAAAACGTTTGTTCTGTAGACTTCCTCGAAAGTTTCTGCATATCCTTCTTGGAAGATCCATTTATTGTGCGATACACCAGCGTTCAACACAGCAATATCAACACCAGAGAGAAACTTATTGGCGTTTATAATTGCATTTTGTAGCTCTATTATATTTCCAACGTTGCAGGAGTAAAAAACTGAAGTTGAACCCAGCTCTTGAATTTCTCTCTGAACCTTTTGTAGTAGTTCTACATTTTTTGAAATTAAAGCAAATTTGGCTTTCTCATTCTTGGCAATCTCCAAAGCCAATGACTTGCCAATTCCACGCGAAGCTCCAGTGATTAATATTCTTTTCATATTGGACCTAAATTTTAAATGATTTCAGGTTTTCAATCCCTTTGAGCAAGGTTTCTTTGTTTTTTGCAAAACAAATTCTTAGCATCGATTTACCTTCATCCGATTTTGCATAAAAAGGTGAGGCTGGAATAGTCGCAACTTTGTTTTTAATTGTTAGTTCTTTTGCCAACTCTATGTCGTTTAAATTCGAATATGGAATGTCTACTAAAACAAAATAACTACCGTAAGGTTTATGAGGTTTAAAAATTGAATTTTGCAATTTGTCCAAGACAAAATCTCTTCTTTCTTGATATTGAGATTTGAATTCGTAT
>JBKBVP010000481.1:0-1011 GCA_046289495.1 Candidatus Kapaibacteriota bacterium
GGTTCCCAGTTTAAATATTTTCGAGCTTTTGATGCATCAGCAAGCAAGAAATCAACTTCTGTCGGTCGGAAATACTTTTTTTTCAATTCCACCACAACATCTCCAGACTTCAAAGAAGCTTCCCATCTTTTGTCTAAACTTTTGACGACACCGATGGTATCCAGCCCGGAGCCCTTCCATTCCAACTCGATGTCGCAATACTCAAATGCCTTTTCGACAAACTCTCGCACAGAGTGGCTCTCGCCAGTACCAACAACAAAATCATCAGGATAAGGAAGTTGCAAAATCTTCCACATAACTTTAACGTATTCAGGGGCGTATCCCCAATCCCTTTTAGAATCTAAATTTCCCAAGTAGAGTTTCTTTTGTTTACCAACGAGAATATGGGCAATACCGCGAGTAATTTTTCGAGTTACAAAAATCTCACCTCGTCTGGGGCTCTCGTGATTGAACAATATTCCATTTGAAGCAAACAAATTGTATGCATTACGGTAATTTACAACCATCCAAAAGGAATACAGTTTTGCAATAGCATAGGGGCTTTGCGGGGCAAAGGGTGATTGCTCGTTTTGCGGAGGCGGTGTCCTGCCGAACAATTCTGATGAGGATGCCTGGTAGAATTTCGTTTTAATACCACTTCTGCGAATTGCTTCAAGTATTCTTGTAGTCCCAAGACCGGTTATATTACCTGTAAGTTCAGGCAAATCGAAAGAGACACGTACATGGCTTTGTGCACCAAGATGATAAATTTCGTCGGGTTGTATGTTGTATATCAATTCGGTAAGAATACCAGAATCCGAAAGGTCTCCATACAGTAGCCGAAGCCGTGTATCAGGAAACTCGGTTGGGTCCTTGTAAATATGGTCGATCCTATGTGTATTGAAAGTGCTTGCTCGCCGGATAATTCCATAAACTTCGTAACCATTTTCCAAAAGAAACTCTGCCAAATATGAGCCATCTTGACCAGTTATTCCAGTTATCAATGCTTTTTTCATAAATTTGTGTAAATTT
>JBKBVP010000482.1:0-1001 GCA_046289495.1 Candidatus Kapaibacteriota bacterium
GAGAGTTCCAAGTTCATTGTATATTGTGTATAAATCCAATAAAGCTTGGGTCGGATGTTGCCCGCCGGAACCATCCCCAGCATTAATGATAGGAACTTTGGAAACCGCTGCGGCTCGGGCAGCGCCACCCTCTTCATAATGCCTTAAAACAATCAAATTGCAATAATTAGCAATGATTCGTATGGTATCTTCCAACCTTTCGCCTTTTATTTCGGAAGAGAATTCCTTTGCTTGTTCTGTGGAAAGAACTTTGCCACCAAGCCTATACATTGCAGACTCGAATGAGAACCTGGTTCTCGTCGAGGGTGCATAGAATAATGTTGCCATTATGTATCGCTCGTAATCCCGTGTACCGCCCTTTCGCACAATTTTTTCCATCAACTTCGTCCTTTTAAACAGTTCCCATATTAATGGAACTGTAAACTGCTGCGATTGAATTACGTGTTCAATTTTCATAACATCCCTTTGTATTTATGGAAGAATTTGCGTTCCAGCCATACCTTTTAAAGCATCTTCAATGTACTCGTAAGAAGTAATGATTACTTTTCTCCCCCCATTACGAAGATAACTAATCGCAGATTCGATTTTGGGTCCCATACTACCTGGTGGGAAATGACCCTCCTGCAAGTACTTCTCGGCATCGGTCATATTAATTGCTCGAAGCGGTGTTCGATTAGGGCTTTTAAAATTTAGATAAACATAATCTGTGGCAGTACTAATGATAAACAAGTCAACATTTAGTTTCGTTGCAAGCAATGCAGAGGACCTATCTTTGTCGATTACTGCCTCGCAACCATAGAGAACATTATCTCGAATGAACACTGGAATACCACCGCCACCGAGAGCAATCGTAATTACACCATTTTCGAGGAGTGTTTGAATTACATCTAACTCAACAATGTCCAAAGGTTCAGGAGATGGAACAACTCGCCTCCAACCGCGATTTGCATCCTCTACAACATTCCAACCAAGCTTCCTTTTTCGCTCCTCGGCTGTTTTCT
>JBKBVP010000483.1:0-995 GCA_046289495.1 Candidatus Kapaibacteriota bacterium
TTGAATACTGTCATAAAAAATAAAAACACCATATAAACGAAAGCCACTCGGAGGAATAAAAGGTGGTAGGTCGAGCTCACCAAGAGCAGTATCTAAACCATTTGTAGCTTGTGAATTAAATCCGAAAACGAGCTTGTTGAAAACAATAGTGTCGTTACCAATTAAATTAATTCTAAATTGCATTTGTTCTTGCGAGAATGACATTCCCGAATATAAAATCAAAGCCAATAAATACTTCCAAATCTTTTTCATATTTAACACCTATTTTTATATAAAAAGAAATGGGCAACATAATTGTTGCCCATTTCAAGTAGAATATCCAAGTTGAAATGTTATTTGACAATATTGATAAGATGGACTTTTGTTGCGTTGCCAGCTTTCATCTTGCATATATATTGGCCACTTGGAAATTCTGTTGCATTAATGACAAGGGTGTATTCTCCAGCAGGTAAGAATCCGTTTACAAACGTCTTAACCTCATTCCCGAGAGCGTCGTAAAGAGCAAGATGTACGTTTGTTTCCTCGGAAACGGTATAATTCAGAATCGAGGATGTAGTAACCGGATTTGGATAAACACTCAAGGATTGTGGCTGTTCTCCACTTGCTATTAAAACTCGAATAGCGTTGCTGGAGTTGTTTATCACCAATGTTTTATTTCCTGAAGAGATTGTCCCGAATACTTCGCCAGTTACAGCATCGACGAAAGTATATTCATTTGATGGGTCGTCCACGGAGATAGCCAAAGGATATTCAACGCCGGATAGCTTAATCACGGGATTTTCAGAAACTTCTAACAACGAATTGTTGGTGAAGCGAATATCGAATAAATCGGCAAATGGGACGGGTGGCAGTTCGAACCAACTTGCATCGAATGATTTGTCCAAAGCAAGATACAAGGTCTTTTCGTGCTGCGAATTATCTGCAAAATTAATTTTCACGCTTCGCTCAATAGCAAGCTCTTTTTCGCTGGGGAACGAATTTTCAATAGACTTTTC
>JBKBVP010000484.1:0-992 GCA_046289495.1 Candidatus Kapaibacteriota bacterium
TCGACAAAGATATTGTCGGAATTGAATTGGCCAACAAGCCATATCCACCAACTTTAAATGAGCCCTGCAACTTGCCTCATAGTCGAAGAGTGATGATATATGTGGATGTCGTAAATCAAGAACTTTTGGATAAAAAAATATTTGCAAGAGAGGAATGTGGAAAATTGACTTATCAAATGCTTGCGCTCAAAGAAAAACCACAAGCTTCACCACCGACAAAAACATTTACAGAAGAAGAATTGACAATAAACCTTGATACTCTGGAAAGTGATTTGCCAAAAGCAAATGAAAAGCCTAAGGGATTTGTATGTCCTGGCAAATGTTATCGTGTTGTTTACGGTCCAGCCAGAACAATCGAGGAATATATCTTCTTGAGTAATTTGCTGCGCTCTTTGGGATTTGAAATCGACGAAGATGAAGCCTACAAGCTAAAATTAGTCTCCAAAGAAAAATTTAATTCAGAGAAAGATGCATTGGAGCTTTTACAAAAGCTTCAAGAGGAATTAAAAAAGCTCACACCAATTATTGATATTAAAAGAGTAAAAGCATATTTAGAGATAATTTAAAATCTTGCTTGGGTTTCGTCTAAGCTGAGCAAGGATTTACCTTGTTCAGCTTACAATATTTAATGAATTTACTGGAATAGTTTTTTTGTTAAAATCGAGGGGAAAATGAAAAAATTCCATCAAGAATTTAAAAGCTTCGCACTTCGTGGAAATGCCATAGACATGGCAATTGGTATCATTCTTGGCTCTGCTTTTGGTAAAATTGTATCCTCAATCGTTAACGATATTATAATGCCACCAATAGGCCTACTGCTTGGCGGTGTGAATTTCACAGACATTAAGATTATTCTTCAATCTGCAACAGTGGCAAAACCCGAAGTAGCATTGAATATTGGAAATTTTGTGCAGGTTCTTGTTGATTTTATCATTATCGCTTTTGCAATTTTTATTTTTGTTAAATCTTTTAACTTTCTAAAACAAAAACAA
>JBKBVP010000485.1:0-989 GCA_046289495.1 Candidatus Kapaibacteriota bacterium
CCCCCTTGGAAGGACTTGTGATGGGAACTCGCTCCGGTGACATCGACCCAGCAATAATAGAATTCTTAATACACAACGAGGGCTCCTCTGTCGAAGAAGTTTTTAATGTATTAAATAAACGCTCTGGCTTACTCGGAATTTCCGGATTAACAAATGACATGCGCGACTTATTAGAAGAAGAAAGAGAACATCAGGATCGAAGAGCTAGCTTAGCAATTAACATTTTTTGCAATAGAATTAAAAAATACATTGGAGCATACCTTGCCGAATTAAACGGTTGCGACGCAATTTGCTTCACAGGAGGCATAGGTGAAAATTCTCCAGAGGTTCGCAAAAGATGCCTTTCAAACTTGGATTATTTTGGAATTAAGTTAGATGATGAATTAAACGAGAAAGCAATTGGCGTCAAAGAGATGAAAATCTCTGCTCCAGACAGCAAAATTGAGATTTATGTAATTGCAACAAATGAAGAACTTCTTATTGCCCGCGACACCTTGCGGGTTGTTTTAAATGTACCGAGAATTTGGTAAAAAATTTGAAAGGAAATATTTATGAATGGTAATTTCATTTCTTCAATCCGAGAAAAGTCCAAAGGTTTGAATTTTCGTATAGCTTATCCAGATTCGGAAGATGCTCGAACATTAAAAACAGCACGCTATGTTTTCGATAATGAACTTGGTAAGCCCGTCTTAATTGGCAATTTACAAGCAATTCACAACATAGCAGAAAAAGAAACCATTAGCTTGGAAAACATTGAAATAATCGAACCAATTAGTTCTGAGAAATACGATGATTTTGTACAAAAACTTTACGAAAAACGTAAAGCAAAAGGAATGACCCTCGACCAAGCAAAGTCCCTCGTTGCCCAGCCAATATATTTTGCCGGAATGCTATTAGATTCCAACGAAGTCCAAGTTGTCGTTGGGGGTAATGTTTCATCTACTGGAGACATTATCCGTTCTGCTATTTATACTGTTGGTGTTGCCCCG
>JBKBVP010000486.1:0-988 GCA_046289495.1 Candidatus Kapaibacteriota bacterium
CCACTCCGGTTGTGGTGTGCCTCTCTTCCTGCAAAGAAATACAAATAAAATCGTCGTCAACGCCGGCGACGGCAAACACGAGCATCCAACTCAAGCATTGCTGGATTCTTACACAATTTTAAAACATTTTGGCTACATCAAAGACCTCAAGGTCTGCATCATTGGCGACATACTACACAGCAGAGTCGCCCGTTCAAACATTATACTTTTGAAAAAGCTCGGCGCTCGGATTGCTTTCTCCGGTCCGGGCACACTCATCCCGAAACACTTTTCAACTTGGAGCGTTAAACTATTTAAAACTATCGACGAAGCCATAGACTGGGCAGATGTTATTATTTTGCTTCGCTTGCAAAATGAAAGAATGGACTCCGGATTGGTCCCGTCTTTGTCTGAATTTTCAAGCCTCTACGGCTTGACAGTTGATAGATTAAGTCGTAAGCCCGAACTTGTCGTACTCCACCCCGGACCAGTTAATTATGGAATAGAATTACAGTACGAAGCTCCCTCCTTTCCAAATGTATTAATACAAACCCAAGTCACCCACGGTGTGTTCATTCGTATGGCTTTGCTTTCTCTCCTTGTAAAAACTTATGAATCAAGAACAAAGTAGAAAAGTTTGGACTGTATCCGAGCTTATCACCTGGGGCAAAAATTACTTGGAAGCTCGCAAGATTGAATCCCCGCGCCTTTCAATTGAATTGCTCCTTTGCGAGATACTCTCGTGTTCCCGGCTCGATTTATATTTAAACTACGACAAGCCACTTAGTGTTCGTGAACTTAATGAATTGAAGTCGAAAATAAAAGCCTTGGCCTGTGGGCAACCTTTGCAATTTATACTTGGTTGGGCTCAGTTTTTAAACTACAGAATATCTCTGGGTAGAAGAGTTTTCATTCCGAGGCCAGAAACTGAAATTTTGGTGAAACTCATCACTGATACTCTTAAGAGCAGGAAAGATGAACCACTCCTAATTTTAGATATTGGTTGCGG
>JBKBVP010000487.1:0-971 GCA_046289495.1 Candidatus Kapaibacteriota bacterium
TCGTATGGATTTGTTTGCTATTCGTGAATATTGTCTTTCGAAACCATTTTCAAAAGAAGATTTTCCTTTCGACGAAGATACACTTGTATTTAAAGTTTTCGGACGCATGTTTGCTTTATTGGATATTTCTTCAAACCCACTGTGGATAAATTTAAAAGCCAGCCCAGTGGATGTGGTTGAACTCTGCGAAAGATACGATTTTATCCGCCCTGGATATCACATGAACAAAAAGTATTGGATTACAGTAGAGATTGTGAATAAACTTCACGACGCTTTTTTATTTAAATTGATAGACAATTCTTATATTGAAGTTACTAATAAGCTTCCAAAATATCAACGTAAAATGATTAACGAGGCAATTAGATATGGCAATCTCAAGTGAAAAAGAAATCCTTGTTGAGAGAATAAAAGAACTTGTTGGTTGGAATCTAAATCCTGCAAGACTCAAAATCCACACCGATACTACCGATTGGATGAGAATCGTCCGTGGAGATATAATTAGATTATCTTGTGGCGATTATCTTGTAAAAGGAAATATGCGTGAGCCGAGATTTGGTATCGATGAACAACCGAAGTACTGGGTATTTAGTGCAATAGACCTCCGTGATGGTAGCGAGAAAATTGTGAAAACGGTATTTCACGAGGAATTTTATGCACACATTGGTATATTAAGAATTCGTTGTTATCGAAATCCAGTCAAGGAAGGCGAGGTATTGAGATTGGTGCAGGGGGATTGTAGATTTATGCAAGGGTTTGTTTGCAACGATACAATGGGAAATGCGGTCAGAGTCGTTGATTTCATAAAAGGAAAATCTTTCTTTCAATACATTCCTCTCATTGAGAAAAGCCACGAAGAGTATTTTTACGAGGACTTGCCAAGTATTTTGTGGAAATTAAGAGAATCTTTTTTAGCGATTCAATATCTTCACGAAAATAAGTTTTGTCACGGGGATATACGAAACGACCATATA
>JBKBVP010000488.1:0-969 GCA_046289495.1 Candidatus Kapaibacteriota bacterium
TTCCTCGGCGAGGTTATTCAGCGGCGCGGTCGCGGTGCGGCGCGCGCTGTTGTCGAACCGGTTCTGGGCGCTGGTCATTCCGGCGGCGGCGATAGACAGGGCTTGCATGGCTAAGGTCCAGACGCGGTGCGTTCGGTCTCCAGACTGCGTCTTTCAGGTCAACGTCGCCTGAAGGAACAGGGTGAACGCCGTTTTCCGCCCCGCTTGCGCCCTTTTTCGTGTATAGAGCGCCATCATTCGCCCGGCCTGAGGTCTGACCTCGGCCGGGCGCGGTCGTTTCGGCGACCGCCCTTGTCCGGTTGCCCAGGTTCCCTATGCCCTTTCCCGCCGTCCATCCCGCGCTCGACCGCGCCCTCGTCAACAAGGGCTATGCCGAACCCACCCCGGTTCAGGCCGCCGTCCTGGAAGTCGAATACGCCGAACGCGACCTGCTGGTCTCGGCGCAGACGGGCTCGGGCAAGACCGTCGCCTTCGGCCTGGCCGCCGCCCCGACCCTGCTGGGCGACAAGCCGATCTTCGGCCCCGGCGGCGCGCCCCTGTGCCTGGCCATCGCGCCGACGCGGGAACTGGCCATGCAGGTCGCGGCCGAGCTGACGTGGCTGTACGCCGACTCCGGCGCCAAGATCGCCACCTGTGTCGGCGGCATGGATGCGCGCCGCGAAGCCCGCGCCTTGAGCCTCGGCGTCCACATCGTCGTCGGCACGCCCGGCCGCCTGAAAGACCACATCGACCGGGGCAACCTGGACCTGTCCGAGCTGAAGGTCGCCGTCCTGGACGAGGCCGACGAAATGCTGGACATGGGCTTCCGCGAGGACCTGGAGCACATCCTGGACCAGGCGCCGGCCGAGCGTCGCACCCTGCTGTTCTCGGCCACCATCGCACGCGAAATCGTCACCCTGGCCAAGCGCTACCAGAAGGACGCTGTGCGGATCGACGCGACCGACAAGTCGCGCCAGCACGCCGACATCG
>JBKBVP010000046.1:0-7960 GCA_046289495.1 Candidatus Kapaibacteriota bacterium
ATCCAAGTTAATCTTTCTACAAATTGGAAAGTCGAAGCATCATTAACCCCAGGTAAACCTTTGTTGTAATTCAAATAGATTACAATAGCAAGAATTAATTGAATAAAAGTGATGACAACAGTAATCCATCGCATAATAATGTGGGAAACTTCGCGGTTTCGCTCATCTTTTCCAAGCGGCACAAGAAGAACCAAAAGCATCCCAATAATTGGAAGGAAGACAAGCCACGTTAAAATCGGGAATCCTAAACTACTTTGCATCGTTTATTTCCTCCATTTATTCAGTTAAAAATTATCAAAACAAAATGTAAACAAGCAAAATCAATCCTACAATTGCAAACGCAACATAAGTTTGAACTCGTCCAGTTTGTAAGTATCGAGCAATCGAGCCGAAGAAGCCAGTCAGATTCGCAACCAAATTGACTAAACCATCGATAACTATATTATCGAAATGACCAATGAAATATGCAAGGTTTCTGGTAACCCACGCAGAACCATTTACCAGTCCATCTATTACCTTCAAATCGAATAAGGCTGATATCTTTGCAAAACCAACAGTAGCTGCAACAACTGTAGCATTGTAAATTTCATCAAAATACCACTTTCTGAAGGAAACTTTATAAAGTAAAGGAAATTGATTAGCAATTGTATCTGGGTTTAATATTTTAATCTGGTAAAACAAGAAGGCAAATAGAATTCCGGCTCCAGCAATCAACAAAGATAATATCATTGCTGGATAGTGAGCGTGATGCATTGCTTCTTCAAATTCATTGATATAATGATGTGATGTGTTCTGAACATTTTGGGTTGAATGTTTGCTTTTGGTATAACCATTGGTTAATAGGAACTCCCATTGCTGTTCATCAGGAACGACGCTTCGTGGTTGAACTATGGCTTTTGTAAACCAACCCTGATGCGCATCTAATGGATTTGGAGAGTAGAAGAACCAAAATGAAAGGATTGACAAAACAAACAAAGGTAGAAGAATAATCCAATTATTTTCCTTTGTGTGCTTTGCAACGTCGGTTTTTGGCTCGCCATGAAAAGAAACAATCAAAAGTCTAAACATATAGAAAGCAGTTAGACCAGCAGAAGCAAATCCAGCAATAGGAATCAACCAATGCCAACCACCAGTTAACTGTGCATAAGCAAGAGTACCAGCCAAAATGCCATCTTTACTTAAAAAACCGGAGGTAAGGGGAACTCCGCAAATTGCCAAAGTTACAAACAGGAAAGTTCTATAAGTCCAAGGCATTGTTTTGCGAAGACCGCCCATGTTTCGAATGTCTTGTGGGTCGGTATGATGGTCGCCTAAATGATGTGCAGCATGATGCATAGCGTGGATAACAGAGCCAGAGGCAAGAAATAATGCTGCTTTGAACCAGGCATGAGTGACCAAATGAAAAAATCCCATTGTATATGCACCAACACCAAGAGACATTATCATGTACCCCAACTGACTAACGGTTGAGTAAGCAAGCACGCGTTTAAAATCGACTTGAGTTAATGCAATAGTTGCTGCGAGAAAAGCTGTTATGGCACCAATCGAGGCAATGAAGCTCAAAGCAGAAGCAGTAAACATTGCATAGACTCTCGCAGTGAGATAAACACCGGCGGCAACCATCGTTGCTGCGTGAATTAAAGCACTAACAGGAGTGGGGCCCTCCATTGCATCAGGCAACCAAACGTGAAGGGGAAATTGAGCAGATTTACCAATTGCACCGCAAAATACAAAAATACCAGCAAGGGTGAGAACAGTTTCGCTTGCGAAAGGCAACTTCCCCTGGGATATGCTACTAAATATATCATCAAATAGTAGTGTACCATAACTAAAATAAAGAATCATTATGCCAATGAAAAAGCCCAAGTCGCCAACACGATTGACCAAGAAGGCTTTTTTGCCAGCATCAGAAGCAGATTTTTTCTCGTACCAAAAACCTATAAGTAAGTAGGAACTTATTCCTACCAATTCCCAGAAAATGTACATAAAGAGAAAATTGTTGGCAAGTACAATTCCATTCATGGAAAAGGTAAACAACCCGAGATATGCAAAATAGCGGGAATACCTTGGGTCGCCACTCATATACTCAATTGAAAACAAATGGACTAAGAAGCTAATCAAAGCAACAACAACAAGCATTATAGCAGCAAGGTTGTCTATCCCGATTCCAACTTTCAATTGTATGGTTTGAAGGTCTATCCACGTAAATTTAATTTGTAAAATTTTATCAGACACTTCCAGAAGAACATTACCAATTTTTACAGTTTTAATTTCAAATTGTCCAAATACTTTTGAGTAGAATACAACGAATGACAATACAAGAACAACGCCAAGAATAGAAGTTGCAACAATTGAACTTGCTTTACCTATTTTTTTCCCAAAAAAGATATTTACTGCAAAACTTAAAAGAGGGAATAAAAGAATCGCTATACCAGCATAAAGCAAGACTTCACCACTCATAATTCCAATCCTTTTTCAAACATTATTCTTTAAGACTATCAATTTCATCAACATTTATATGTTTATAATTTTGATAAATATTAAGCACGATTGCTAAAGCAACAGCAACTTCGATAGCAGCAAGCATAATTACAAAAATAGCTGCGATGTGACCGTCAATGTTCAACTTGTTAAATTTTGCAAATGCAATGAAATTAATATTTGCGGAGTTAAGTATTAATTCAACACCCATAAGCACAAGAATTGCATTTTTTCTTGTAATAATAGCAAAAATTCCCAAACCAAATAGAATTGCACTAAGAACAATGTAATTAGACAATCCAACTCCCATATTACTTTCTCCTTGCTATTAATGCGGCACCTATGATTGCTACTAAAAGAAGAACAGAAGCACTCTCGAAAGCAAGAAGGTAATTGGTTAGAAGTAGCTTACCGATTATCTCGATTGTGGAATTAACCTCGTAAGCAGGGTTTTCAGCCGTATTCCATTTAGTGGTGACTGCAATGTAGATTAGCAAAACAATAATGAACAATGAAATTAGCCCCGCAAAGAACATCTGGGCTTTACCAGTCTGACCACTTTTTACATCCACCCCGGTTATCTTACTGGTAAGCATCACGCCAAAAATCAGCAAAACAAGAATCCCACCGATGTAAATCATAATTTGTGTTACTGCAAGGAAATCTGCATAAAGCAGTACGTAAATACCTGCAACTCCGAAAAAAGTAAAAAGCAATGCAAACACAGAGTAAATCATATTTCGAGACGAAACCACAACAAGTGCTGAACCAATGATCATTAATGCAAAAAACCAAAAAGCAATTTCTTCTAACATATATTCAACTCTAATTTACTTCCTTAGAAGATATCTCTGCATCTTGCTTGGCTTTGGCAGCCTTTTCTTTAGCAGTCCATTCAGCTAGTAACCTTTTTTTCTCCTCGATTTTCTCAGGGCTCATAGCAGAGAAATGATAAATCAAGCCCTCTCTGTTGTAAGTACTATACTCAAAGTCTGTTGTATGCTTGATAGCCTCTGTCGGGCAAACTGTTGTGCACAATCCACAGAAACAACATTTAGCAAAATCTATATCATATCTAGGTACCCAAATTTTTCGAGATGTACCATCAAACATTCGAGGATTTTCGGGATCGGTGGGTACAACTTTAAGTGTTTCGATTGTTATACACTGAACTGGACAAATTCTCGCACACTGCAGGCATCCATTGCAACGGTCTGGGTCCAGTTGAAGTCGATTCCTTGCTAATGGTGGGATGGGGTAGCGCTCGTTTGGATATTGGATAGTTACCTTTTTTGCAAACAAATGTTTCAAAGTAACTCTCATTCCAACGAGTATTGTAAAGAACCAACTCCAAACATATTTAAAATAATTTATCATATTAGCCTCCAATCTATTTTAGAAATCAATAGATTATTCTATACAAACTGATAATTACAAAGCACGCAAGTGCAAAAGGTAATAGTATTTTCCAACCAAGATACATAAGCTGGTCTACACGGACTCGGGGCAAAGTCCATCGCAACCAAATTTGGATAAACACAATAAACATTGCTTTAGAGACGAACCAAAAAATACCCCACCAGTGACCATTCATAAACGAACCAAATGGGGAAGTCCATCCGCCCAAGAAAACGATAGTCAATATAGCTGCAACGATAAACATATTCGAGTATTCAGCAAAGAAGAACATTGCAAATTTCATTCCGGAGTATTCTGTATGATAGCCAGCAACAAGTTCAGACTCTCCCTCGGGGATGTCGAAGGGAGTCCTGTTTGTTTCAGCAAGAGAAGCAATCATATAGATTAATGAGAGAAGCAAGGTAAATGGAAATATCCAAATTTTAGAAAGTTCACCTGGACCACCAAACAAAAACCAATTCCAAAAGCCACCCTCCTGAAGCGAATTTATCTTTTGCATATCCAGAGAATTTGCTAAAACAGCAGCAGAGAGTATGACAAGTGCACCTGGAACTTCGTAGCTAATCATCTGAGAAGCAGAACGCATTGCGCCGAGCAATGAATACTTATTATTCGAAGCCCAGCCACCCATAACAATTCCAATTACAGCAAAGGCACCAACAGCAAAGACATAAAACAATCCGATGTTGATCTCGGCGGGAACAAAAGCAGCTGTAAAAGGAATGACAGCAAATCCTGCAAACGAACCCGCAAAAATAATATATGGAGCAAGGTTAAACAATAATTTATTTGCCCCTACTGGGACAATGTCCTCCTTCTGGATTAATTTAATTACCTCTGCCAATGGCTGTAAAATACCATAAGGACCAGTGCGCATTGGACCCAGTCTTTCCTGTATCCAAGCGGATATTTTTAATTCGCCTAAAATTGCAATCAATGCATAAATTACTAAAAATACGAGCGGAAGCGCAACACTCACTATCGCACTTAGAAAGTTATTACCCAAAAGTACTTTAAAAACATTAAATGTTTCCATAGGATAATTCGTTTGTACTACCTATCAATTTCCCCAAGTACTATATCTATACTACCAAGGATGACAATTAAATCTGCAAATAAGTATCCCCGAGAGATTTCTGGCAGAACGCTCAAGTTCACAAAACTGGGGGCACGTCCCTTTACTCTATATGGTTTGTCTTTTCCATCGCTAATGATGTAGAATCCGAGTTCTCCTTTTGGATTTTCACATCGAAAATAAACCTCTCCTTTAGGTGGCCGGACTTTTTTCGGAATTGCAGACTGAACATCCCCATTATCGGGCATTTGAGCAATTGCTTGTTCGATTATGCGGCAGCTTTGTTCAATCTCGCGCATTCTTACAATATTTCTATCCCAGCAATCTCCAACAGTTCCAACTTCGCCTTTACCAACTGGTATATCGAAATCAAATCTATCGTATAAAGAATATGGCTCGGCTTTTCTCAAATCGAAAGGGACACCAGAACCACGGAGCACTGGTCCACTGCAACCATAATTAATAGCCACATCTGTTGGCAATACACCTATGTTTGCAGTTCTATCTATGAAAATTTTGTTGTAGATGAGCAACTCCTCAATATCTTTATTAGTTTTACGAACTTGCTTAACGATATTCAATACATCCTCTTTAAAAGTTGGGTAAACATCGTTTGCTAAACCACCCACCCAAAAGTAGTTAAAAAGTAGCCGCCCACCGGTGGCTTTTTCAAAAATCCACAGGATATATTCTCTATCTCGGAATAAATAAAGAAACGGAGTAAAGGCTCCGGCATCCAAGCCAAATGTTGCAATTGCAATTTGATGATTGGCGATTCTATTCAACTCTGCCATTATTACACGTATGTACTCCACCTTTTCTGGCACTTTGATACCAAGCAATTTTTCAACAGCTAAAACATATGGAAATTCATTATTCATAGAAGAAATGTAATCCATTCGGTCTACGTATGGAATCACTTGCTGATAGTTCATATTCTCGGCTATTTTTTCAAAACATCGATGCAAATATCCAATGTGTGGAATAACATTAGTTACTACTTCCCCATCGAGTTCTACCTCCAAGCGGAGCACACCGTGAGTGGATGGATGCTGAGGACCTACATTTAGCCGCATCCTATCAGAATCAATTCTACTGAAATCAATATCAAGGATTTTTTTCGTTGTCATTTTCAATTCCTCAGTATGGTACTCTCATGCCATGATATGTTTCGGGTTCTTTATAGTCCTTTCTCAGGGGGTATCCTTCCCAATCGTAAGGTAAAAGAATCCTAATTAAATTATGATGACCTTCGAAGATGATGCCAAATAAGTCGTAGGCTTCTCGTTCGTGCCAATCCGCAGAGCGCCAAATTCGTTCAACGCTCGGTACCTTTGGATTTTCCTTTGGGACAGTTACTTTCAATATAATTTTGTGTCTTTTATTTAAAGAGTATAGATGGTATACTACTTGCAAGGTATCTGGAAAGTCTACTCCACTTAAACACATTAAATAGTCGAAGTCCAATTCTGGATTATCTCGCAATTCTAAACAAATATCGAAAAGTTTTTCTGGAACTACATTAATGAAAGGGTCATATTGTGGGGTGTCAACCAAATCGATTACAGCATCTTTGAATTTTTCTTTCAACAAGTTGAAAATCTCGGTGATGTTCATTAGATACTCTTACATTTTATTAGACTTAAGCAAATTTTCCTCCTCAGCAAGTTTTTTTCGTTTTCTAAATATTGCTTGTTGGTCGATTAGGCTTTGTAATTTCATCATTGCTTCTTCCATTGCTTCCGGACGTGGTGGACAGCCAGGGACGTAAACATGGACTGGAATTATCCTATCAACACCTTTCAAAACGTGATAACCATATTGCCAGTAAGGTCCACCACTATTGGCACACGAACCGACGGAGATGCAATATTTGGGTTCTGCCATTTGCTCCCAAAGCACTTTAATCCTCTCTGCCATTTTTAGCGTTACCGTACCGGTTATCATTATGAAATCAGCTTGTCGTGGAGTTGCTCTTGGAATAATTCCGAAACGCATAAAGTCGAAATGAGAGGCATTCATCGACATAAACTCTATTGCACAGCAGGCAAGACCAAAATGTAGATACCAATCAGATTTGCTTCTCCCCCAGTTTAATATATCCTCGAGTGTTCCCAGAATAATACCACCAGTTTCGTATGGATTGTCTAATCTATCTAAAAGCCCCATAGTGTACCTCTGTTATTATTTTTTATAAATTAAATAATCAAGGTTGGGTATAATAGGTTTCGAGCGCTCCCAATCCAAATCCCCTTTTGCCCAAACATAAGCAAAGCCGAAAACCAAAATAGCCAAGAAAACAAACATCTCTAAAAAAACAAAGAAACACAAACCAAAGGATTTGAAGAAATTAAATACAACTGCCCAAGGCAATAGTAGTACAATTTCAACATCGAATAGCAAAAACACAAGAGCAACCACGTAAAATCGAACATTAAAGCGGACCCAAGGGTACCCTATGGGTTGCTCACCACATTCATAAGTAGAGAGTTTAATAGGATTTGGCTTGTGGGGGCGGATAATTGCAGAAGCGAACAAACCAATTGCTACGAATAAAAAACCAACAATGAAGAATAAAAGAACAATTCCAAATTCAGTTAGCATAATCCTCTGCTAATATAAAAATTCAAAATTAAAAAAATGATATGATAATTCTCTTAACATTTTAAAATTAAAGACTCCAAATCAAAAATCAACTCATCTAATTGATTAATTTTTATAAGTTTACAACCAAACAACAAAAATATACAGCAATAAAACGAATTATTAGTATTAATTTCATTGAAGAAGAAATCGTTTACCTTAACATTAATAAAATGTCAGACACAAAATGATTACAAAAGTAAGAGGGCTACTGGGCTTGAATTTTGGTTTGTAGTTGATTTAGAATTGTAACTAAGTTGAGTACCTTACTTATAATTACATATAGATTCTCAATCAAGGATATGTATAAAATTCC
Organism: Candidatus Kapaibacteriota bacterium; assembly: GCA_046289495.1. Lineage (GTDB taxonomy): Bacteria > Bacteroidota > Ignavibacteria > Kapaibacteriales > UBA2268 > Naka2016. The sequence goes on from JBKBVP010000046.1 coordinate 7,935, forward strand.
ACGTTTAGTATTAGCGCCTGGTCGCT
>JBKBVP010000004.1:0-17368 GCA_046289495.1 Candidatus Kapaibacteriota bacterium
TGAAAGTAGCACAATTAATTTCACCGAGATTATCAAAATTTTTACGCAAACGAAAATGCTTTTTATTCTTTTTTTCACCACCTGTTTTGCAATTATTTATATGCAATTTTACGAAACCCTACCAAATTACATAATGGACTGGATTGACACCACCGATGTTGCTCAATTTCTGAGGTTATCACAAGAGTTTACAATTTTAACAAGCTTCGGCGAGGGAATTTCTTATGAACTTTTATACATCTTAAATCCTGTGATTGTTATAACTTTTGCTCAAATTTTACAGAAGATTTTCTCTGGTAAAGACCCAGTTTACCCCCTATTGATAAGTCAAACACTTGTAACAATTGGATTTGCTTTTTGTTCATTTTCTATGAATGGTCAGCACTTAATTTTCGGAATGATTGTTTACACTTTTGGGGAAATGTTGTTTAATATGAAAATTCTTGAATTGGTCTCCAAAATCGCACCACGTGATAGGAAATCTACTTATTTAGGTTCTTTAAGCATTAGTTATACCTTAGGGCTAACATTAGGTGCAGTCTCGTCTGGTTACTTATACAAAGGGCTTGCAGAAAAATATTCTCTTGCAATGAAATACTTAGAAAGCCACAATAATTCAGGAATCAACCTCCAAAGTGTCGGAAATTTTTTTATTTCAAAAGAGTCAACTATTCTACTTTGGGATTATTTCAAGCCATACTTGTTTTGGATACCTTTTATTCTTATTGGTTTAATTGGAATGCTGACCATCTATGTATTTAAAAATATAATGACAAGTAATTAGTCAATTAACCAGGTAAAAAGTAAACTATAATGAATTGGTATAATGACCAAACATCATTGGATTTAGGCAAGCAAGGGGAAATTTTAAAGAATTACAAAATTCCAAGACACATCGGCATAATAATGGATGGTAATGGACGGTGGGCATTGGAACACGGGCTCACCAGGACCGAAGGTCACAAACAGGGGATAGAAAGTGTTCGTGATGTTGTTAAAGCTTGTGCACAACTCGGGATATCTTATTTAACTCTTTATGCCTTCTCTTTGGAAAATTGGAAAAGACCATCCAGCGAGGTAGGGGTTTTAATGAATTTATTGGAATTCTATTTAAAGAAAGAGCTCAAAGAATTACACTCAAATAATGTCCGATTACTTGCTATCGGCAAAATAAGTTCTCTTCCAAAGAAAGTGCAAAGACTAATCTTCGAAGCAACCGACACAACCGCCAAAAATAGTGGATTAACATTAACATTAGCCTTAAGCTACAGTGGTCGCTGGGACATAGTTCGCGCTGTACAAATGATCTCTCACGACATTCGAAACGGAAAAATCTCTCCAGAAGACATCACCGAAGAGCTTTTCTCGACATATCTACAAACCGCACAATTACCAGACCCAGACTTAATTATTAGAACCAGTGGGGAAATGCGCTTGAGCAACTTCCTTCTTTGGGAATCCGCTTATTCGGAAATTTTTATCTCTAATAAGTATTGGCCAGAATTTAGGCGCGAAGATTTATATCAAGCAATTAAAGATTACTCTCGACGAGAAAGAAGATTTGGTAAAATCTCTGCGCAATTAAAAGAGAATGTATTCGAAGATATAAGCGAAAATATTTTAATAAAGAAATGAAAAGATACGCTTTTTTAATTCTATTTTTCTTAGTTATATGGAATTCCGAAGTTTTGCCACAAGCGAAACAAACATATTTCATCGCCGATATCACTGTCGAAGGAAATATTTACTCCGACCCGCAAACGATAATCTCCATCTCTGGACTAAATCGAGGAGAAGAGATATCATATCCTTTCGACTCTAAATTGCAAAAAGCTATAAAAAACATTTGGAGTAGAAAGCAATTTTCTGATGTGCAAATCTTGGTAGACAGAATAACTGGCAACTCTATTTTCCTTATAATTAAAGTGAAGGAGAATCCAAGATTAAGTGATATTGTAATACAAAATAATAAAAAAGTTTCCCGCGAGGACTTACTAAAAGTAATTAACAAAAATCGAGGCGAGATTATATCTCCATACGAGGTGTATCAAATCCAACAAAGAATCAAAAGAAAATACAAAGATGAAGGACTTCCTTTTGCAAATGTAAAAGCAAACTTGATACCAACCGACACTCAAAACTTCTTGCGTCTTGTTGTGGAAATCGACGAAGGATTCAAATACAAAGTTAAAACCATAGTCTTCGAAGGGAATAAAATTCTTACCAAAGACGAATTAGTAAGCGCTTTTGACGAAACCAAAACAAAAAGATGGTGGCAGTTTTGGCGTTCCGCAAAGTTTGAACCAAACGCCTATGAAAACGATAAAGAGCTCCTAATCAAATATTGTAGGAATAAAGGTTTTATAGATTTCGAAATACTCGGCGACACGGTGATTTTTGATGACGAGGAGAAAGTTGTACACATCAAAATCTTCGTCAATGAAGGTAAGAAATATTTCATAAGAAATATTTACTTTCTCGGTAATACAATCTTCCCAAGCGAAGCTTTACTGCGGCGTCTCGACATAACAAAAGGAGAAACCTACAATTCTGAGAAGTTGCAACAAAATCTAAATGGAAACAAAGATAACACTGATGCGATGAGTTTGTATTTCGACAATGGATATCTCTTTGCAAGGAATGAAATACAAGAAGTTAGAGTAGAACCCGATTCACTTGATTTATTCATTAGAATATACGAAGGAAATAGAGTAACAATCCGAAAAGTGGAAATCGTTGGAAACAGCAAGACCAAGGACAAAGTTATAAGAAGAGAGCTTTTTACCTATCCTGGCGATTTTTTCAACCGTTCGGCAATTATAAAAAGCGTGAGAGCACTTGGCTTGCTTAATTATTTTAATCCAGAAAAGTTGGTACCAGATGTCAAAATGGTAGATAACACGAAAGTCGATATTGTATATCACGTAGAGGAGCGCTCCACCGACACATTCAATGCCTCGATTGGCTTTGCTGGCTCCTTTGGTTTAACAGGCGCTATTGGTTTTTCTTTCAACAACTTCTCCTTGTTGGAGCCATTAAAAGGTGGCGCAGGACAGCTCTTTAATTTTAATCTTGAGTTCGGGCAAGCAAATCGCTATCGAACTATCGCTCTTGGATTTACCGAACCTTGGCTATTTGACGAACCAACAACTCTTGGTTTCAACTTATACGACACGAGGATAATCTTCAACCCAATCGATTTAAGAAGAACTGGGCTTGGTATTAATCTCGGAAGGAGACTTCGTTGGCCCGATGATTATTTTCGAATTGACGGTGGAATTCGCATTCAAAGAAACAACGTTGGCTCGGGATATTCAAATTATTATCGGCCAGGGGTCAGTACTGAATTTACTATTTCTGAATCAATATCTCGTATCAGCTTAGATAACATCTTTTTCCCGACCAGCGGTTCAAGATTTAGTTGGTCGAACGACTTAGCTCTGGGGTCTTTTGGCATTGGAACAACAGACTTTTTCAAGACCCAGCTTCGTTTCGAAATTAACCAAACCGTTCTGAAAATTAACGATTTGCCAAGAGTCGTTCTAAATGTTACATCAAACTGGGGTTACATCACTGGAATTAAATCTGATACAACCATTAATCCCATTGAACTATTCTTTATGGGTGGGACTGGGTTAAGTAGCGGTTTCCCCGTAACACCTCTTAGGGGATACCCAGACCAATCAATAGGCCCGAGAGGTGGTGGAAAGGTCTTAGCCCGCCACTTCGCTGAACTAAGATTTGCTTTAAGCTTGGACCCTATGCCAATTTATTTTTACGGTTTTGCCGAGGCTGGTAACGTCTGGAGTGAACTTCGACGTACGGACCCGTTTACCTTGAAGCGCTCCGCTGGTGTTGGTGTACAAATATTTCTACAAGCTATTGGCATAATTGGATTTAGCTACGGTTATGGCTTCGACAAAACCGACGACACCGGTCAGATCTCTGGATGGAAATTTCTCTTCCACATTGGTCAATAATTTTGTAATTTTGTAATTTTATTTACTTAAGAGGTGCTATGAAAAGTATAAGATTTTTAACATTATTACCAGTATTTATTATTCTTGCTTTCAACCTTGCTTATACGCAATTTAAGTCTACGCCTCAAATCAAAGCGACTTTTGGTGTTGTCGATGTAAATTTAATTGTCGAACAGCTTCCCGAAGCAAAAGAAGCAGATGCAAAACTTAGAGAGTTGCAAAAGAACTTGCAAGATACTTTAATGAAAATGCAAGAATCAATACAGAAGAAACTTGATAATTACCAGAAGCAAAAAAGTATGATGCCTCCAGACCAGCAACAAAAGCAAGAACAAGCTCTTCTTGAAGAGCAACAAAAAATGCAGCAATTTTACAACGAGAAGTTGAACGAAATCCAAAGCAAACGCGAGGAATTCCTTGAACCAATCCGAAATAAAGTAAAATCTGCCATTCAATTTGTAGCCATGGAAGAAAACTTAACAATTGTATTTGATAAAGGGAACCTTCTATACTCCGAGGATAATTTAGACATTACTTATAAAGTTTTGGACAGAATAAAACGCGGGCTCAAATAATATTTTTCACACATATTCCAATATCTTGCATTTATGAGTAAGTTTTTTTTATTTCTGCTTTTTTCATTTTCAAGTATTCAATTGCTTTATTCCCAAAGAGTTGCTTTCATAGCTTCGGATGTAATTAGAGAAAATTTTCCCGAAGCCAAACAAGCCGAGCAAAGAATACGTTCTATCGTTGAAGAATGGAAACGCGACTTGGAGGATATGGATCAAAGAATTGAAAATCTTAAATTTGAAATCAACAAGAATCGTTTGGTTTGGACAGACGAAGAGAAGAGGCTGAAAGAGAAAGAACTCGAGGACCTAACCGTTGCAAAGCTAACCTATTCACGTAAAAAATTCGAACCTGGCGGTGAGTATGATATGGTGGTAAAAACAATTATGCAACCTATTGAAGACAAAATCTATGCCTCTGTCCAAAAAGTCGCTGCCGAAAATGGTTTCGACATAATCTGGGATAAAAGCACCAATCCTCTTGCATACGTGAATTACAAATACGACTTAACTCTCAAGGTCCTACGAGAACTTGGCGTAGATGTTTCGCAGATGGAAAAAGAATTACAAGAAAAAATCTCGAAAGACCCACGGAACCAAGTGAAAGTTGAGACGCCTTCTACTCAACGAAAAAAACGAAGAACCTCGAAACAAGAATTAGAACAAGAGAAAGAACAGCAAAAGCAGCCAATCAATCCGATTGAACAAAGGGAAAAATAGTCCACATAAAATCTATGGAATTAAATAAACCCACGACCTGCAAAGAAATTGCTTTCATTTTAGGTGGTGAAGTTATAGGAAACGGTTTCTTGCAAATTCATCGTTTAAACAGGATTGAATATGCAGAAGAAGGAGACCTAACATTTTATTACGATACTAAATATCTCAAACACTTGCAAGCGACAAAAGCAACTTGCATTCTAATTCCAAAAAATTTTAACCCAACTGAATTAAGCAATAAACAAGCTTTTATCAAAGTAGATAATCCCTATCAATCCTTTTATCGACTTCTTGTTCTTAATGATACTTATTACAAACAATTTAGCACCTTTGTGCACCCAAGTGCCATTGTTGGAGAAGGAACGACTATTGCAAAATCTGCTTACATTGGAGCAAATGTTGTAATAGGTAAAAACTGTAAAATTGGTGATAATACAATCATCCTACCAAATGTCACTATCTACGATAATGTCAGTATTGGGACAAATTGTTTAATACACGCCAATGTCGTGTGCTATTATAACACCATCATTGGCGACAATTGTATCGTACATTCCGGGGCTGTCATAGGCTCCGATGGATTTGGATTTATAGAGAATAAAGATGGAAGTTATACCAAAATTCCCCAGCTGGGTAATGTTGTGATAGGAAATAATGTCGAAATCGGGGCAAATACAACAATTGATAGAGCCATCGTTGGAAGCACAATAATCGAGGATGGTGTAAAAATCGACAATCTTGTACAAATTGCGCACAATGTGCACATTGGAGAAAACACCGCAATGGCTGCCCAAGTGGGTATTTCCGGAAGCACTAAAATTGGCAAGAGGAACAGACTCGCTGGCCAAGTCGGCATCGCTGGTCACATCGAGATAGCCGACGATGTGGTCCTGGAGGCAAAATCTGGCGTTGCAAAGTCCATAACAGAAAGTGGGGTTTATTTCGGAGCACCACCGAAGAAAAAAGTCGAAGCGTTCAAAATTTTAATGTCGACCCAGCAACTACCTGAACTTTTTCGAGAATTTGAAAAGCTGAAAAAAATATTAAAAGAACAATTCGGAATAGATTTGTAATTTTAATTACAAATGCTTTGATTTCAGAGCACACACTATTTTACGAAACATATGTAATTTATAACAAACATATAAATCTATTGTATACATTTTTTCAATAGACAACGTTTAAAATTTTATTGTTAGAGAATTAACTAGGCAATCTGAATAAACGTTGCAAACGAATAAGCTCATTCAATTAGTAACGTTTATTTATTTAAAATTTGAGAAATTTACGGTAAAAAACTAATTATTTAAGCAACAAGAATTACAAAGCATTACTATTTTTTGGAAAAAATGCATAAATTATTCTTAAATTTGACTATAGAAATTTGCAAGGTACCATTTTTTTTCATATTTTTAACAAAAGAGTTAAAATATTTTTAGTAAATATAGGCAGAATTATGGTAGATGCCAGTCCACAGTTAAATGAAATAAGCGAAAAGATACGTAAAAAAAACGAGTTTTTGCTAAAAGCCCGAAAAAGTAGAGTAAAATTTGAAAAGAAAAAAAGGGAATTCGATGAAATTTTTTTGGAAAAAAAACCAACATACCTTGTTTATGGTATCGCTTGTATTGTTGTTCTCATATTCGACTTTATCGTCTCGCACCAAACATTACAGTATCTTGCAAGGATTCTCAGATTTCCACCCGCTTCAATGGCACTAATTTTCACCATCTTGGATGCTGCTTTGGCAGTGTTGGCAAGCGGTGGATTAGCCTCGAATGATTCCTACAAGAGAAAATATTACCGTATGATCTTCAGACCTATCCTAATTCTCCTCGGCACTTTAAAATTAGTTCTTTTTGGTTTTTTTGTTTACGATTCTTACTTGATAATCGATGCCTTTGGAAACAAAATTTTTCCTTTAACCACTTGGGAATTTCTAAGAGTTATCCTGCCACAAATAATTTTCATTCTAATTGTTTATTCAGTATTAACTTTTGCGGGTCTGGGATTGTTTTATATCTTTGGTGAATTATTTTTTCTTATCTGGAAATTTACGCTTGATAATCCTGATGAAATTGAAAAGAAAATCAGAGAACTTTTTGATGATTTTCGAACTCTTTCCCCGAATTCATTCGAAAGTAATTTGCTCTCCTATGGACTGAAAGACATTTACGATGACGTCAGTCAAACAAATCCAATAAAAATCAATTTTGAGGAGAAAAAATATGAACAAAATTAAGTTACTTGGCTTGTTTATTTTTTTTGCAATTTTAGTGGTTGTGGTTTATTTTTATTTTTCATCTCAACCACCGTCGGAAATTAAACTTAAAATTTTAGTCCTGAATAACGATTATTTGAGAAACCCCGAGCACGATAGTGCTTTCTCTCGGGAGTTAACAAGTCTCATTATGGAAAAATACAATCCAACCTACTTGCAAATTAAAATTTATGGCTCAAGCAAATTACCAAAATCCGAATTTGAAATCAAGCAAAAACCGGGTGAAAATGAAAAAATTTGGAGAGAACAAATCTATCGTACACTTTTTTCTATTTTTGCAGACACTACAGATATTAGTCTTTCTAATGAAAGTACCAACGATTTGTTTATCGATTTTCTAAAAAAGATTCAAAAGGAACCGCACGACCCGAGATTACTTTTCGTTTTAGCTGGCTCTTTTCCAAACTGCTACAGTTATACTTCAAAGAAAGAACTGCTGGAAAAAATCAAAGATTTTATTAAAAACAATAATCAAAAACCAAAACCAATTTATTCATTCCTAATTAATCCTCGTTTGGGTTTGGAAGCCGAGATTATCGACTCGTTGAAATCTTCGCAAAACTACATTGTCGAGGAAGTTGCAATTGCTCCCGACATTAGAAGAGAATGTTTCGAGACTAAATTTCCAAGATTTTTCGGTATGTTCTATAAAAAATTGAACTATCAACAAAGTGCAGACTTTCTTGAATTTATTAAAAAAACTGGAGGAAATCAATTTATTTTCACCATTTGGAATGATGGTCCAAAAAACAACACCAAGCTTATTTATTTCGACGATAAATTAGACAGCGCAGATTTCGTAAATATTCTGCAGGGTGTGCAAGATGCAAATTGGACCTCTGTAAACTTTCTGTTTAAACAAGCTTATAATGAGTTATCTCTACTTCCCGACTCAATCATCAAACATTGGATTTTCGTTGGAAGATTCCCTCCAGAAGGCGACAGGGCAAGTTTGGACAAAGACTTTTGGCAAAATTTGAAAAAAATAAAAAATCTTTTAATTTATCATTACTTACCTTCTGGATTAACAAGAAATTCCTACGAAAAAGCATTCTTTAATGCTCTTGAAAAATACTATGGAATTAGGTTGGTGAATCAGTAGGTTGCTTATGAAATACTACATAATTTATTTTTCAGTAATATTGTTCTTTGTTTCCTGCCGAACACTTGATATAATCCTTCATCCTGATGACTATATCAAAAGAGATGAATATCCAACTGTTAAAGAAATAATTTATGATACCGTCAAAATAACAAACAACGAAGGTAATATCACTTCGGCTGTCACTGGTCTTCCAAAAAAAAGAATCACATTTACACAAGTAGGACAAAGCTACACATTTAAAAATGGAGAAACAGTCGAAATTATACTCCACGGAGTCGATCTCGCCAAAGCAACTTTCGACATTGAGACAAATTTAGAAACCAAAGAAGTTACAATTAAACTTGTTGATAGAGACTTTTCTAAAGTTTTTTTATCATCTAAATGCCAAACAATAAAAAGAATTGGTAGCTTCACTGTTCCGAAAATCGAAGTTTCTCCAGAGCTCAAACCAGAGCAAGTTGTAATAACCCCACTTTTTGATAACGAATGCCGAGTAAATGGAATTGAGATTAGATATGGCTCCGAAGAACGAGGATGCAAAGATGTTGCCAGGAAAACTTTAATAGATTTTCGTAGATGTTCAGAAAATCAAAAAAAATTACCAAGCCAATCTATACAACCTAACTCACCGTGCAGTTACTTAAGGAAATTAGGTTTACCATGTGATTAATATTTCAATAATGTATTTAATCACTTATCTACTCCAAGACCCGTGCTGTGTAATAATGAATAATAATTAACAACTTTCACCATCTTTTCGGACTGTAATTCCTCCTGAAATGTAACTTACAAAGCACAAATAATCAAGCAAGTTTTTCTAATCTCATTACAGTCCTAAGCCGATTATGGTTCGAAACAAGAATTCGCTTTTATTGTTGGGATTTTTGCTGTACATAAACATTGGCCCAGCAGCAATCCAGAGATTATCTTTTCCGTGAGAGACAACCGCACCAATGAAATGAATATCACGCTCACCTTTAAATTCAATACCTAATCTTAACAACTTTGTGAATTCATATCTCATACCTAAAGCATAGGCAGGAACAAATTCCCAAGTAGTCCCATCCTTCTCAACCTCAAAAATTGGGTTAAAAGCAATATTAAACTTTCCAATATCTTTTGCAAGAATCAGTTTCGTTTCAAACTTTGGTTTCGAGAGATTTGCATCATTACCATATTCAATGTATATTAATGGGTCGAGTGGATATTGGTTCTTCTCCCCTATTAAGAAGCGGGCACGAAGGTCAAAACCTGAATAAACTAAATTCTTGTCTGGGTTTTGAAAAAAGTTATGATAAATGGAAAAATCAAAATGCTTTGTCATTCCAACTTCGACTTCAATTCTATGTTGAATTGATGCAAGACCCTTGATGTTTTGCCAACTTGGGGCTTGAATTGTCAGATAATGCTCTATCTCCGCTTTACCAGGGTCTGTGATAATGTACTCGTACGTCCAAAGGTATGAACGCATATCCGATAAAGAACTCCTTGAAATTAAAAACAAGAAGATAACAAAACTAATTCCAAATAAATTTTTCATATAACCTCCATTTGTTAAATATTAAGTTTAATAAAATGTTAACCTAATCATAATTTTAGGTTGAACTAATATTTAATTTTTCTCTGTATAAACTTTGTTGTTATAACAACTATGTTTGAATCTTTAGAAAGGTATTCGTTTAATTAGAAATCATACGAAGAGGTGAGAATCGCTGTAATCCAAATAAGTTATGAAATGATAAAAAAACTTTAATAGTTTCAATTTTGCACGAGTATATTAAAGCAAAATTTTGTAATTATTTCGTAAGCAAAAGCAATCAATATGAAGCTTCCAGTAGAATTCTTGGGAAAGCAGCGAAAGGTAGAAATAATGTAGCACGTTAGGTAGGTAGCCAACCGTCTATCACTTTACAACGGTTAAATCTACTTGGGTACCTTTTTTTACCAAATCCCCAGCTTTTAGACTTTGGCTAATAACAGTATTTGGCAAATATGTTTGGTTTTCAACATATATGATATTCCCAACGTTCAAATCTGATTCCCTAAGCAATTTTACAGCATTATCGATATTTAATCCTTCGAGAAATGGCACTTTAACAAGGTCCACTGAACCTCGGCTAACAACCAAATCGACAACTTTTCCATAACTAACCTTGGAGCCGGGCGTTGGGCTCTGAGCAACTATTGTATCAACTCCATAGTTTTCGTCGTTTACGTAAGTAATATTTCCAACATCGAGGCCTATGTTTTTTAACAATATCCTTGAATTTCTAACATTCTGACCAATGAGATTGGGAACTTCTACTTCCTCCCTACCTCGGCTGACAGTTAAAAAAACTTCTCTTCCTTTTTTTATTACTTGTCCAGCCCTAGGACTTTGATTAATCACAGTTTCGCTTAGATATTGTTCGCTGTAAAGTTCATTGATTTTTGCTATTCTTAAATCAAGGGAAGAGATAGTTCTTTCAGCATCGGGCAATTGCATCCCAATTAAGTTTGGCATTTTTAAAGTTTCTTCGCTATGAACAAGTACTGGGAAAACTATTTTATCCAAAACTACAACGGCAAGCACAAGGGTAAACAAAAATCCCAACAACACATATATGTACGGCAATAATTGCTTCAAATTTTCTTTCATTTGAAAACAAAAAATGCAATTTAAGTAAAAATCAAATTTAAATTTTTTTATTAATTTTGCTTTCGTCCGTTGGGGGTGCTCAATTAAACATTGGGCTGAGAGGATACCCCTGGAACCTGATCCGGGTAATACCGGCGTAGGGAAACGGACAAAACCCTACATTCCAGGATCAATCCTCTTGTAAGCCTCCATACGGATAGTTTTATTGTTAAACTATTCGTGAGGCGAGGCTATGAGAAAAGTAATTGCATTGTTGCTTTTTTGCTTAACAACAGGAACAATTTTGCTCTCCTCTGAATCAATAGAGAGCAGCGACACATTAAAAACATACTCGTTGCCCAGCATAACTGTTTCATCTACTCGTGCGGTTCGTGGATTATCTCCTATCCCATTCTCCGAAACATCGTTCAAAGAATTCTACCCTATTTACACTACGCAAGACATACCAAGATTGCTCAGCGAAATGCCTTCGATTATTACATTTTCGCAAAGTGGTAATGACATTGGTTATTCAAACCTCACGATGCGCGGCTTCAATCAAAGAATAATTTCTGTCCTTATTAACGGAATACATCAAAACGACCCCGAAGACCATAATGTTTATTGGATTGACTTTCCAGATTTTCTACCAAATGTACAGCAGATTCAAATTCAACGTGGTGCTGGACTAAACACTTATGGCCAGGCAGCTATTGGCGGGTCCATAAACTTTAATACTGGAAACTTCCTTGATAAGAAAGGTGCTAAAATCTACACTGGGATAGGCTGGCAAGAGTTCGGTTACAATGACAATACGACCAAATTATATCCAAATGTTAGCAAATTTGCAATCGAATTCTCTTCTGGTTTAGTAGATAACTATGCATTTTACGGAAGAATTTCAAGAATAAATTCTCTTGGTTATAGAAATCACTCGTTCGCTTTTCTTAATAGTTACTTCTTCAGCTTTGCAAGATTCGACGAGCGAATCTCAACCCAAGTCAACGTCTTCGGTGGTCCACTCCACGACGGTCTTGTTTACAATGGTCTTCCAAAAGAATTTATTAAGGATAAAGAAAAAAGACGTCTGAATTGGAACTACTGGACTTACGATTCCACAGGAAAACAAGTCGAATACTTTTCTGTAAGAAGGAAGCAAGAGGTAGAGGAATTTTCACAACCACATTACGAGATTTTGAATGACTGGCAAATCAACTCGAATCTACGCTTCTTGTCTGCATTATTCTACTACACAGGCGATGGATATTTTGATTATGATGCTTCTTGGGCAGACACCTCGATGCTTCGGCTGACCGCTCAGTATGGATATTCAATGGAGAGAAATCCATCCGGAACGATATTCCGTGCTTTCGTTGGAAACAAGCAAGGAGGCTGGATTCCACGAATAGTTTGGAAACACGGAGCAAACGAGCTCACTGCAGGTGCTGAGATTCGTTTCCACCGTTCTGAACACTGGGGCAAGATTCGCTACGCTGAATTTCTACCACTCGATTACGACCCCGATGAAAAGGTTTATTCAAACAATGGTGTTCGGGATATTCTATCAATTTTTGCTCGCGAGAACTATTCGCTTAGTGATAAACTCTCCATTTCACTGTCTGGACAACTCACGTATCAAAGATACGGACTTAAAAACGAAAAAGCAAGAAACAAGCCAGTATATTTTAAAAACATCGACGGCAACCTTCTTGGCGGCTATAACTACCTATTCGACATTAAGTATTTGTTCTTTAACCCACAAGTAGGAGTGAATTATAAACTTAACGAGCGACTCTCCCTCTATGGTTTTGTTGCTTATACCTCGAGAGAACCTCGCATGCATAACCTTTATCGGGCAGAGGACTCTTATTTCGGTGCTACTCCACAGTTTGAATTCAGAGAAATTGACGGGGAGGTCCGATATGATTTTTCAAAGCCTATCTCCAAACCAGAGAAGATGTTGGATCTCGAATTGGGCTTTAATACAGTATTTTTGGATGATAAACTGGAAGCAAATTTAAATTTCTTTTGGATGGATTACAAGGATGAACTTGTAAAAACTGGCAGAGTAGACATCTTTGGCAATCCAGTGGAAGAAAATATACCAAAAACAAGGCACATTGGACTGGAATTTGAGTTCTCAGCAAAGATACTTGAAACTAACGCCACAAGACTTGAATTGAAAGGGAATGCAACTTTATCTCGAAATAGAATTGTTGAGTACAACTTTGTCACATACGATAATGCGGTTGTTTCGTTCAAAAACAATCGTATTGCAGGTTTTCCCGATATTATGGGTAACCTCAGATTCAATTTTACGCATAGAAATTTATTTGTATCTTTGTGGGGGCATTTCGTTGGGGACTACCGAACCGACAACTACGACAACCTTATAACTACTAACGCAGAGTTAATCAAACATCTGCGCTATCGAGGTGATTATTATTACGATAATAAGCTTGATAGCTACGCAGTTTTAAATTTCGACTTGAATTACACACTTCGAAGTTTGAATTTTTTTAAAGAGGTGCTATTCAAATTCCAAATTCGGAATCTTCTTAAAAATTTATACGCTGCTGGAGCCGAAGGTGCGGAGTTCTTTCCAGCAGCAGAAAGAAATTACTTTCTTGGTATTGAGTTTGGCTTTTAATCTATGCTAAAGATGGCTGCCTCGTGCTTTTTAAAAGTATCGAGGCGGTCTTTTTAGAATTTATTCGATGTTTTGCACCAATTCTCGAATTTTTTCTATCTCCTCTTTGGCTTGTACAACAAGCTGGGATATTTCCGCACTATCTGCCTTTGAACCAATTGTATTAAACTCCCGATTGATATCTTGAAGTATGAAATTTATTTTTTGTCCTACTGGCTCCTTCAACCTAAGGCTATCTTTGAGGAATTTCAAATGAGATTCCAAACGAGTACATTCCTCGTTTATGTCCAACTTGTTTGCAAGTAACAATATCTCGAATTGAAGTCGGTTCTCATCTATTTCGTCGTTTTCGAAAAGCATGGCAACTCGTTTTCGCAGTTTTTCCCTTTCCTCCTCGACACGATTGACACTCTTTTGCAAAATTTTATTTAAAATTTCTTTCAATCGCTTTGTAATTTGTGAAATATCTTTATAAAGATTTTTTCCTTCTTCTGTTCTATATTTATCAATTTGGTTCAGGGCATCCTCCAGAACTGTTCTCACGAGGTTCCATTCATATTCCGACACCCCATTGAAATCATCCTCTATCAACAGGTAGTTTGGAAATGAAAGTATATCACTTATCGTTACATTATTATTAATTTTAAGCTTTTTTGCAAGATTTACAAGTGAACGATATATCCCTATTGCATTGTTCTCATTCAGCTTAAATGGCTTATTTGCATAGTCATATTGTGTTGAAACCGAGACCGTAACTGTACCACGAGAAATAAATTTCTTTACAATATCACGAATTTCCAATTCTTTATGAACAATTGACTTAGGCAACTTACAATTAATTTCCAAGTAACGATTATTTAGGGACTTAATTTCGACGAATGCTTTAATTCCATTTTCGTTTTTTTCCGATCTTGCATAACCCGTCATACTTTTCATACTAATACGTCTAAATTATTTTTAATATCAAATTTACAAAACAATTACTTAATAAATTAATAAAATGATGTCTGTAGTTGCTATAGTTGGTAGGCCAAATGTAGGTAAGTCTACTCTGTTTAATAGGTTAACTGGACAGAAAAGTGCAATTGTCGAGAACATTCCAGGAGTAACTCGTGATAGAATTTATGGCGAAGCGGAGTGGAATGGGAAAAAATTTTTCGTGGTGGACACTGGAGGATTTATCCCAAAATCAGAAAATCAAATTGAACAAGCTATAAAAGAGCAGGTTATGATTGCAATAGAGGAAGCCGATGCAATACTTTTTGTTTGTGACGGAAGAGATGGTCAAACTGCTCTTGATATCGATATTGCAAACTTACTACGACGGAAGAAAAAAAAAGTATTACTTTTAGTCAATAAATGCGACAATCCGCAGTATGATTTAAATTCTTTTGATTTTTGTTCCCTTGGTTTGGGCAATCCCTACCCTATTTCCGCACTCTCTGGAAGAAACTCTTGGGAATTTTTAGACGACTTGGTTGCAGGCTTGCCAGAGAAAGCCCAAGAAGACACAGATTCGAATTTAAAAATTGCCATTGTCGGCAGACCAAATGTTGGAAAATCTTCAATTGTAAACGCTTTGGTCGGTAAGCAAAGAGCAATTGTTACTGATATTCCCGGGACTACAAGAGACTCTATAGATACCGTAATTAAATATTATAATGAACCAATAACGCTTATTGATACAGCTGGATTGCGAAAAAGGAGCAGCATAAAGGAAAGTATAGAATTTTTCAGCGTTGTGCGAACCATTAGAGCAGTAGAAAGATGCGACGTTGCTGTAGTTGTTCTGGATGCAACACGAGGCCTACAGGAGCAAGATAAAAGAATCATTAACCAAGTCGAAGAAGCAAGAAAAGGTATAATGATTGCAATTAACAAATGGGATTTGATTGAAAACAAGGAAACTAAGACAGCCGATGAGTTTAGAGAGAAAATTTATCAAGAACTCCCGACATTTTATTACATTCCAATTCTTTTCGTTAGTGCAATAACAAAACAAAGAATAACAAAGATAATCGAAAAAGCAAAGGAAATAAAAGCAAATAGAATGCTTAGGATACCAACATCTCAAATTAACAAAGAGATTTTACCGGAGCTGGAGAAAGTCCCACCTCCAGCAGTTAAAGGAAGAGACTTAAGAATCAATTACATCACGCAAACCAGAACGGAACCGCCTGTATTTGTCTTTTTCACTAATTTCCCAGAACTAATACCAGTCCCTTACAAAAGATTTATTGAAAGAAAAATCCGAGATAAATACAATTTCGAAGGAACACCAATATCATTAGTTTTTAGAAGAAAAAGCAAAGCAAACGAACGAGATTAGATTACCAAACTTCTGGTTTTTTTAGATATTCATCGATAGCTTTGGCAGCTTTTCTACCAGCTCCCATTGCCAAAATTACGGTAGCACCTCCAGTAACAATGTCTCCACCAGCAAATACACCCTTTTTGCTTGTTTTCATAGTCTCCAGGTCTACGATAATATTGCCCCATTTATTCACTTTCAAATCGGGTGTGGTTTTACTAATTATGGGATTAGAACCATTCCCGATTGCAATGACAGCTGCATCTATGGGTATAATTTCAACTGCACCATCGATTGGAACTGGTCTACGACGCCCAGAGGCATCGGGTTCTCCAAGTTGCATTTTCTGTACTTTAACAGCCCTAACCCAGCCATCATCATCCCCAAGGAACTCAAGAGGTGAACTTAGAAAAATAAACTGTACGCCTTCTTCCTTGGCATGTTTAATTTCTTCAATACGAGCTGGCATTTCCGCCTCTGTACGTCGGTAGATTATCATTGCAGTTTTGGCACCAAGTCTTAATGCGGTTCGAACTGCATCCATAGCAGTGTTTCCACCACCCAAAACAGCAACATCTTTGCCTTGTAAATTCATAATTGGTGTATCTGCTCTTGGAAATTCAAAAGCTCGCATTAAATTGACTCGTGTAAGGAACTCATTGGCTGAATATACACCTAAAAGATTTTCCCCTGGTACGTTAAGAAAATACGGCAAGCCAGCACCGACTCCGATAAACACTGCATCATACCTTTGCAACAATTC
Organism: Candidatus Kapaibacteriota bacterium; assembly: GCA_046289495.1. Lineage (GTDB taxonomy): Bacteria > Bacteroidota > Ignavibacteria > Kapaibacteriales > UBA2268 > Naka2016. The sequence goes on from JBKBVP010000004.1 coordinate 17,000, forward strand.
ATCCACAGTTTCAGTTAGACCTATGACATAGTTTGTTTGAAATTCCACACCAAGCTGCCTAAGGTAATCAACCTCGGCACGAACTATTTCCTTGGGCAGACGAAACTCCGGGATACCATATATCAAAACCCCTCCAATTTCGTGCAATGCTTCGAATACAGTTACATCATAACCCATTATAATTAAATCTTTGGCGCAACTTAATCCAGCTGGACCACCGCCAACTACCGCAACCTTCTTTCCGGTTTTGGGTTTCATCTCTGGTATGCGAAAGCCAATATTCATTCTTTCCCAATCAGCCACAAATCTTTCTAAATGACCAATTGCAACGGGTGGATTCTTTTTGCCAACAACGCAGACTTTTTCACA
>JBKBVP010000489.1:0-967 GCA_046289495.1 Candidatus Kapaibacteriota bacterium
CACTGCAACCATTGCAAATGGCTCGTAATCATCGGGGATTTGAAATAATTCGCGTAGCTTAGTAGCATCGAAACCAGCCATTGGATGAGCATAAAGACCCAAATCAAATGCCTGTAGATACAGAGCCATAGCGGATGCCCCTGTATCGAATGGTGCCCATTTGTTTATTGCTTCGCGGTTGCTTCTCCAGCGAGTATCAGCAATTACTGCTATTAGCAAAGGAGCGTTTTTTGCCCATTTTTTGTTGCCCTCGTCTAAAACCTCAAATGCCTTTGAGTATTCTTTTGCAGAGGAAAATTTGTCCCAGATTATAACACGCCAAGGTTCATCTGCACCACAGGATGGAGCCCAGCGAGATGCTTCGCATAGCGAGACAATCTTCCATCCTTCGACGGGTCTATTTGGATCGAAAGCTCGTGCACTCCAACGCCTTGCTATCAAATCATTTATTTTTACAATCGTTTTTGCCAACTTCTCCATATAATCTAAAAAATTTTTTTGATAAAACGAAAATCAAATTAGATAAACGTTTTATCCCATCTCATATTTTATTGAAAAATCTATTACTTCTTTGTTGTCTGAAAATTTGCTACAGTTCAACAGAGTAGTAAACAATAAGAATTATATTTGAGCGAAGGGGAATCCTTGTGATTCAGGTATATTCTCGGAGTATTAGTTCGATTTCGAATTTTGAAATGACTCCTTCGCGAAGAATTTTTGGTGGTGTTTGTGTTAGATCGACAATTGTAGACTCTTTTTTAAATTTTGTGGTTCCAGATTGAATTATGAAATCAACATTATCTTGAAAATAATTTATTACATCAGTATGATGAACTGCAGAGGGCATTCCGGATAAATTTGCAGAGGTTGCAGCAATTGGGTTGCCCAAACCAAGTGCCAAATCTATTGCCTCGGCGCAATCTGGGAAGCGAATTGAAATGGTATCCAGTCCACTTGTTACTAAACT
>JBKBVP010000490.1:0-966 GCA_046289495.1 Candidatus Kapaibacteriota bacterium
TTTTCGATTATTTGTTGACGAAACCTTTCAATGGACGACTCTAATTCGTTCATTTAAGCTCCTTTCGTAATTCAGACGGGTATTCTCGGAGGTCGGGCGACCAATTCTCGGCTGGATTAATGTTGAATCCTGGGTCGGGTTCAAACTTCAATTCTGCTCCAGAGTACACGCGGAGCCCCATACGTTTTACTTGTTCTTCTGTTAGTGCTCGCACACGACAGCGACAATTGTAGCCATTCGGTGGATAATTTGTTTTCCAGAATGGGTCGTCTGCTCGAAGAACCTTTCCGTTCAATGCGGCGTGGCTTGGTCGAGTCCGAACATCCATAACTGCAATGTATTGCCAATATGGAACGTCGTTGATTGCTTGTTTCATTTCTGCGTATCTACCTGCTTGGTATGCACTTTGAATATTGGTCCGGTATATGACATCTTTTCTCCACGCTGTACCATCTTCTCGTTTTGTATATCCTTTGCGGGCTAACAATCGGTCTATCTCTTTTTTCCAGTCTTGAAACGAGGTACCTTCTCGCAAAGATTTTTCAAGAGATTCCTTGATTATTACTAAAATATCGGCTTTGGTTACCTTTGCGATTGTGAATGCACGCTGACGAATTGCCTCAAGTTGTTCTTGCCAATTCCAAGTTATTTTGTATCCAAGCGATTCAAGATATTTTATTGCTTTTTCGGGTTCAAGCGAGAACAATGCTTGTAAATCAATTTCCAATTCTTTCATACATTACCTTTTGGTTTTGCAGATATTCTTCCTACGAGATATGCGGCGAATAATCTAGTTTAAGTCCAACATCCATCAAAACAAGGATTGAAACATTGCGGTCTCCACTGTTGCTCATCATCTAAATATTGGTTTAAGTCCAACATCCATCAAAACAAGGATTGAAACCATAATTTCAAAAAGTTTTAAAAGGCTTATCAGTAAAGTTTAAGTCCAACATCCATCAAAAC
>JBKBVP010000491.1:0-959 GCA_046289495.1 Candidatus Kapaibacteriota bacterium
GGCCAAATGCAGAGTCTTTTAAATCGTACCACCAAAGTATCTCTTGAGAACTTAAGATGATGCTATTGTAAATACTGAAAAGTACAATCGAGACTAAAATTGTAAAAATTTTTTTCATAACTATCCTATTATAAAAATGGAAAATAAAAACAATTTTGTACACAAAGTTCCAAAAGCTTCGACCGCGATATAATAACTTTTGTAAAACTATAAATTTATTACTAATTTTGAAATTTTACATTCGAATAAAATTTAAAATTTTGGAATATAAAATGAACGAAGGAAAGATAATTCAAGTAATCGGACCAGTTGTTGATGTTGAATTTTCTGATGGTAAAATTCCATCAGTATTAAATGCACTTGAAATTCCACGAAAACACCCCGAAACAGGGGAAGACGATGTCTTGGTGTGCGAAGTTCAGCAAGACCTTGGTGAAAATCGAGTACGATCGGTTGCACTGGACACTACAGATGGTCTTGTCCGCGGTATGAAAGTCTACGATACCGGAGCACCCATCTCTGTTCCAGTCGGGCCCGAAACCCTCGGTAGAATGTTCAATCTACTCGGCCGACCTATTGATGGAAAACCTCCCGTGGAAACGAAACTGCGATTCCCAATCCATCGACCAGCGCCAGCTTTTTCTAATCTTTCCACTAAAAAAGAAATGTTTGAAACTGGTATCAAGGTCATCGATTTAATCGAGCCTTTTACCAAGGGAGGCAAAACTGGATTGTTTGGTGGTGCTGGTGTCGGAAAAACTGTTATAATTCAAGAACTTATTCACAATATTGCAGTGCACCACGGTGGTTATTCTGTTTTTGCAGGAGTTGGAGAGCGTACTCGCGAAGGAAACGATTTGTATCTCGAAATGAATCACTCTGGTGTTATAAATAAAGCAGTTTTGGTCTTTGGTCAAATGAATGAGCCCCCGGGGGCTCGTTCGCGCGTGGGCTTGAGC
>JBKBVP010000492.1:0-924 GCA_046289495.1 Candidatus Kapaibacteriota bacterium
TGATATTGTTGTAAAGGAGTCATAGCCATAACAAAGGGGTCAGTGTTGGGGTGAGGATAACCATCCTCCTCAACACCAGGATTATATAAAGTAACAGAAATAGGTTTGTTTCCAGATATAACAACTGGGTAGCTTGCATAATCGGGAACTCCAACATTCATACGAGTTTCGAGCCACCCATCGCCTTCGAAACCAGTGTTACCTTTGAGAAAAGCAATTTCTTTCCCGTCTCGATAGATAGTGGTACTTCTTTCCTTTGCAAAAATTCGTATTAGAGATGGTTTTTTCCTTCTTGGTAATTTAGCAACGTTGGGAATGTGATAATCATAACCCCAGGTGTATGTAGGTAAATCCATTTCAACGGTGTAGTCGCACCATCTGTTACCATTTGGAATATTTGTACATTGATTACCAGTAACAACAGCAACTGGTTTGTTGGCTATAACTTTTGTACCGGTTAAATCAGAGGCTTGACCTTGAGTTGAGATAAGATAGACATCCCCTTTGTTTAATACTTTCTGAACAGTCTGTCCAGCTCTTAATCCTCCAGCAGTTCGAGTGTAGGCATTACCACCAATGGTAACTCTAACGGTTGTTTGGTCGTAAGCTGCAACGATACCGACAAATCCCGGAATGTACACGCCACCAGCTTCAAACATAGGATCAACGGGATAACCAGCTGCAATATACTCTTTACCAAGGGAGGAGACTGGTATCAAAAGGAAACCATCGCTTGTGTATCTATATCTAACCACGACATACACAACAACTGGGTCATTAGAAACAACGTGAACCCCATAGCCAATAAAAACATCATCTGGGTTTTCCTTTGTGTAGTAAGAACGTGTATAGCATTGCCCAACAGTGGGTGTCAGATTGAATTCAATTACGTCATTTGGTATGGTCATTTTTGTTTGAGAGAAT
>JBKBVP010000493.1:0-911 GCA_046289495.1 Candidatus Kapaibacteriota bacterium
CCCCCATTATTCCTATGCCAATTGCATAGGACATAAATGAAAGAATAAAGAATATTCCGAATAAACGGGCTGAATTTATTTTCATAATTCTAAGTTTAATTGTCCCTTTTAATCACTTTTACGATTTTGTAATCCACAATTCCGAATGTTAAGAATTGCACAATTAGGTTTGATTTTGTTTCAATGGTGTAGTGAATAGCATTAAGCTCTTCAACCATTGCGCTAACGTTACTTTTTCTAACATTAATACCAATCAAATGAATATCCTTGTCCTTTTTGAATTCAGACTTCCAACCGCTTTCACCGCATTTTTCTACTCGTTCACCCCAAACTTTACCGCCATTTTGAAAAGGTTGGTTTTGGGTGTTTACTGCGAATTGTTGAACCGAACAAGACGACATCATTGCTGTGGTAATTAAACCGAATACTAATTTTTTCATTTACTTTTGATTAAATTTGTTTCGGCAAAATTGGTGCGATAAGCAAACAATTTCATTGACTTCGGTTAAGAAATGAATATAGACGAAAAGAAGTTGGAAAATAAAAGTCGACCGCATAACACACGTAGCTGTTGCACAACTCCATTTTAAAAAAAATAAACTTCACTTTTGCATGCGTTAATAGCCCCGATAATTTTTTGAACTACATTTTTACGGTTGAAAAATTGGATGGCGCATAACTAAAAAAATTTGTTGAATAAGGAGCATCTTAACATAGAAAAAACAGTTGTTTCTTTAACAAAATTCAATAGTTTTACCGTGGAAAGTGTGAAGCTGTTTTTTCACACGCTGACGTTATGCGTAATAGTAAAATGACAAACAGATAGTTCATGTTAAAACGGTTACTAAAAACATTGATTTATTTCGTAGGATTTATAACATTGGTAATTACTTTTGCTATAATATATAGAC
>JBKBVP010000494.1:0-567 GCA_046289495.1 Candidatus Kapaibacteriota bacterium
ACAACCGACCGCAAAGTTCGACTGGTGCGACAGCGCTGCCAGCAGGTCCAGGTTGCGGCTGGCCTCGGGCTCGCCCATCTCGGCGCGGTACTTTTTGCTGAAGGCGGCCCAGTCCTTGTCTGATGTAACCGACTGACCGAGCTTCATGGTCTCCACGCTGGGTGCCAGGTTCGGGTACCAGACGTCATACCAGTCCTGCGAGGCAAACTCGGCCTTGGGCACGCCGCGTGGCGGCCGCCGCACCGTGCCTATACGCAGCCCTTCATCGGCCCAGCGCGGGCTTCCCAGCCTGACGATACGGATGGTCATGGTCTTCCTTTCCCCGTGGGCGCGGTCCCGCTGTGAGGTCGACAGAAAGGTCGCGCGATGGTGGTCTGCCCGGAGGGGATCGAACCCCCGACCCTCAGCTTAGAAGGCTGATGCTCTATCCAACTGAGCTACGGGCAGAAAAGCGGATACGGCGAATGTAAACGCAGATGTGAAAAAAGCCCACGGAAGTGAGCTTTTTTTGGATGAATTGATGGTCGGAGTACAAGGATTCGAACCTTGGACCCCCTGGTCCCAAAC
>JBKBVP010000494.1:577-853 GCA_046289495.1 Candidatus Kapaibacteriota bacterium
CCAGGTGCGCTACCAGACTGCGCCACACTCCGACAAGTCCAAGATTATAGCCCGAAGCGCGCCCGCCTGGCGGATCGCCCGGATTTATTTGCCAAAGGGCAGGGGAGGCCGCGCCGCTAGCGCAGGGGAAGGTCGATGGAGAAAACGCAGCCGGAGCCCGGCAGGTCACGCACGCTGAGCACGCCGCTGTTGGCCTCGACGCTGCGCCTGCAGATGGACAGCCCCAGACCGACGCCGGACTTGTCCGCGCTGCTCTGTTTGAACGGCAGGAACAGG
>JBKBVP010000495.1:0-830 GCA_046289495.1 Candidatus Kapaibacteriota bacterium
AGGCCACTTAGGCCGAACATTTATCGTAATATTTTGGGTGTGCAAATTGTTTTCTCCAAAGTTCATGATGTTTCCGTTTCGGAAGAATATGATTTTAGCAATTTCGCCTCCAGTTCGCTGACGACCAAATTCATCCAATTCATATGGGACAAGAGTACTTGTTGTACTAAAGGAATAATCAACGATGGGGTTCAAAAAGCCATTTTCACTGATTTTCCAGGAAAATTGTCCATTTCTAACTGCCGTAAAATTTCTAATCACAGGGCTGGGAAAGTCGAGGAAGCGCGATTGTTCAGTCTGTCTCCTCCGACTCATATTTAAACTTAGTCCGATGTTGCTGGGTAGGAAATTTAATTTCCAATCTGAGTAAATGGAGAAAAATCCAGCTTTTACCCAAGCAAATGGTTTAATTGTCAAAAGCTCGGGTATAGAGTTGGAATACTGCAGAGATAGATTCCAGTTCCAATTAAATCGTTGAAGATACAGTGGAGAGCGTTCAAACTCCTGGGAATAAGAGTAGCCGAGAGCAATTTTGTTAAAGGTTTCGTTTATTAGCCAATGGTTGATTGGAATACCAAATCGCATACCAGTTACAGCCCAGCTATCCAAAATTCGAAGGGTCTGAGACCGGAGAATGACTTCGTCTGCAACTTTTCTTGCCTCCTGCGGTGTGGCACCGCTTTGGATGGTTTTATCATAAGCGGCATCAGAGGCTTCCTTAAGTTTTATATCATTATTAGCAACGAACTCTGGATTTTCGAATACTTCTGTATGTGTGTATGTAAAAGGTATTTTGAATTTTTGTAAAAATTTAGGCAACAATTTTTCGG
>JBKBVP010000496.1:0-799 GCA_046289495.1 Candidatus Kapaibacteriota bacterium
ATTGGGCAGAGAGTATATCAGCAGAAGCATTGATTATTGAATTGAATACTCCGGGTGGCTTGCTCGAGTCGACAAGGGAAATTGTCCAAAATATTTTAAATTCTAAGGTACCCATAATTGTATATGTTGCTCCAAGCGGTTCGAGGGCTGGTTCGGCTGGCGTTTTTATTACACTTTCTGCCCACATTGCTGTAATGGCACCGGGAACTAATATAGGGGCAGCTCATCCAGTTGGCTTGGACAGGAGTAGCGATACAAGCGTCATTTCCGAAAAGATAGTAAATGATGCTGCAGCATTTATTCGCTCTATTGCTCAACAAAAAAATCGTAATGTCGAATGGGCGGAACGTGCAGTAAGAGAAAGTATCTCCTCGACAGAGAAAGAGGCTCTCGAGCAGAAAGTCATAGACTTGGTAGTCGGTTCTGTAGATTCTTTGTTGATTTTGATTGATGGCTGGGAAGTCACCACGCCAATTGGTAAAAGGGTTTTAAAAACAAAAGGCTCTAAAGTTGTAAGTTATGAATTAACTTTCAGAGATAGATTCTTGGATTATATAACTAATCCAAATGTAGCATACATTTTACTATTAATAGGAATTTACGGTATATTTTTTGAACTTTACAGTCCCGGTAGTATTTTCCCAGGCGTTGTTGGTGCTTTATCGCTTATCTTAGCTGCCTATTCACTTCAAATGTTGCCGATTAATTATGCTGGCTTAGCCTTGATTCTGTTGGGTGTTGTCTTATTCTTGCTTGAGATTAAAATAGCAAGCTATGGCTTACTTACAATTGGTGGTCT
>JBKBVP010000497.1:0-792 GCA_046289495.1 Candidatus Kapaibacteriota bacterium
TACACTGGATTTTGAAGAAATTAGATAAAGAACAAAGTGAAAGGTTCCTTAATATCTTGGTTACAGAGGGCATAATTTATATTAGAGGTATACAAACTATATATAAGTTGGATAGGAATGGAAATGTACTTAAAAGTCTGAAAAATCCAATTTTTGAACCTACCCATAACAATTTAATTGAGGGCAATTCTGATGAAGTTGTTAAACCTATTAATACCTATTTTAATGATGATATATATTTGTTTGAAGGCAATATAATATTAAATAGCCAAAGCTTTTCTGATAGTGGTTTTATCGCAGTTGACACAAACTTGAATAGTTTTCAGCAAGTAGTTTTAATTAACAAGTTTCGACCTTGGAGCGGGGATTACCCCGAACTAGTTAAGGTATTAGATTATAGTAATCAAAAAATTTTTTTAATTCATTATCACATAGATTGTATGCAGTCTCGGACAAAATGATTGCATTCGGCAAACCAAATTGATGTTCTAACGTTCTTGTTAGATGTATATCTTCGCTATCGATTAAATTTACTTCACTTTTATATTCTGCATATCCAAAGTGAATGGACATCCGAACCGAAATATTGTTCTCCCATCTTAGCTGATTGGAAGTAAAATTAAAAACGGGAAGTAAATAGAGAATTTTTAGCCCAACACGGATTGCATTCGATACACCAAATTCGTTCAAAAATGCAATTAGACCGCCATCTCCATACCACTGCCAAATACGACCATCAAATTCATCAGTAATATTATTGATAAAAAATCGAAAATTTTTTAATGTATTTTC
>JBKBVP010000498.1:0-782 GCA_046289495.1 Candidatus Kapaibacteriota bacterium
TTAAATCAACATTTAATATGAAACTTGAAGATTTTTCCACCGAATGGAAGAAATACTTAAAAAAATACTATTACCCAGATATCGACAAATTTAGTTATCCATCCGATTTTGCAATTAGACTTACAAATCACAAAAAGAAGCAAAATTTCTACAATACCTCGCCTGCTATAACGCCTCAAGGGGACAAAGTTGCATTTATTGCAGATAAGGATGGTTTGTTTTCTTTATTTGTGTTGGATATCGAAAAAAACAAAGAAACAGAAATTGTTTCCAGTTTTCGCCAGCAAGATTTTGAGGATTTGAATATATTAACCCCTGGAATTTCTTGGAATTCCTCTGGAACAAAGCTTGCTATTACTGCTAAATTTCGTGGTGAGGATGTATTATATATTGTTGATGTTAATACAAAAAAGTTTTCACGATACCAATTGGGACTAAAGCAAATTTCTTCTGTTGCTTGGTCGCCAGTAGAAGAGAAAATAGCGTTTTCTGCCACAGTCCTAGATAAAAGAGATTTATTCGTCTATGACTTAAAATCCAATACATTAACCCAGTTGACCAGCGACCTTTTTTATGATGACCATCCAATTTGGACGAACGATGGCAAATTTATCTACTTCATTTCAAATAGACTGGATAATTTAGAACCCGGTGCAGAAATTCAAGCTTCGGAACTTTGGAATTACGACCAAAGCAAAAAAGATGTTTATAAAATCGAATTCACAACGAAGAAAATAGATAGAATCACCTTCTCCTCCGACTTTAGGAAAACTGGTTTGGCT
>JBKBVP010000047.1:0-7827 GCA_046289495.1 Candidatus Kapaibacteriota bacterium
ACACCAATCGATTTCAACTTTGACTTTGATATTTTATTGATAATTCCCGATGTTCAAATTTCAACAAAATTTGCGTACTCTTTGATACCCTACTCCATTAGACCTCGGAAACCCACCGATTTTGTTGAGGTTATTAATATGATTAATAGTCTCGATGATTTTAAGCAATTTTTTGTAAACGATTTTGAAGATTACATTTTTAATCACTATAAATCTCTTCCATCAATTAAAGAGAAATTATACAATTTAGGGGCAAGGTTTGCTTCGCTCACTGGAAGTGGTGCTGCCATATTTGGTATTTTCTTACCAAATGAAACCCTCGTTTTAGAAAATTCATTCTTCCCAAATTGTATTTCTTATTTAACGAATATATTTTAATTTTAGATTTTCAAAAATTTGAGGAGGTTTTATGAAAATTTCAATCAAACTTAATTTAGTTTTGTTATTTGTTGCAGTTGCACTTGCTGGGGTCACAATTTGGTTAGAAATAACAATTTCAAATGTTGAAGAAATTGTTACTCAAACAGTCGAACTGCCAAAATTACAAGCACAGCTGGGTAGTTTGACAATTCAACATTATGAATGGGCAGAGGCTCTTGCCGCTGGTACAATTCTTCAAGGAAAAGAGTTCACAAAAGCCATAGATCCAACAAAATGTGCTCTTGGACAATGGTATTATTCTTATAAACCATCCGAAGAATTTGCAGAAACGTATAAAAAAATAGAAGAACCACACCGCAGATTTCATTCAACTGCCGAAAAAATTATAGCAGCTGTTAATCGGGGAGATACTCAATTGGCATTGGAAATTTACAATCAGGAAACCACTCCCTATCTTGCTCAGACCCGTAATGCTCTAACCGAATTCCGCTTAGAAGTGAGTAAGCACGTTAACAAAAACTTTGAAGAAACTTTAAAAAATTTAAAATCATTCAGAAGTCAAATAATTGTGATGTTTGTAATTTTACTGATTATAATTACGCTATACTCGACCTTCTTTGTGATTCGCCCTATAACCAGTAGCATCAAGAAAGTCATAAATGTTGCTAATTCAGTTGCGAAGGGCGATTTTTCTGCATTCAAATAAATTATAAAATTCAAAGTCCAATTTTAAAGCGACTTACAAAGGTCTAAATGTATCTATTTAAGCAACAGAGATTCTCATAATTGAGTAAGGAAACTCAAGTTATTTTCTTTAGGTCTAATTTCCAAACACTGGCATACCCATCATAGGCCAGAGGAATGCTACAAAGATTGATAAAACAATCATAAGAATGATGCTCATCACGACACCATTGCGGAAGAATTCACCGCTGGTAAATTGTTTACTTTCGTATGCTATTGCATTTGGAGCAGCGCCAATCAATAGGAGAAATGGCATACCAGCAGCTACAAGCGAGGCAAAAAGAATAACTTCTGGTGCAACGCCAATGTATTTTCCCATGACAAAGGAAATTGGCATAGTAATTGCAATTGCTGCGACGTTCATGATGAAGTTTGTTAGCAAAAGTACAAAAAAAGCAATAGAGATAACAAAGACCAACCAAGGAGCATTTTTAAACAAAACAAGCCAACCGACAGCGAGCCAGTTTGCTGCACCAGTTTGCCACAAGCAAAAGCCAATGCACATTGCCCCGCCAAAAAGGAGAATTATATTCCAGGGTATATCCTCTAAATCTTTCAATTTCAATATATTTAGGAGAAAGAGAAATATCGTAGGTAAAAGCATAACTGCACTTTTATCCAAAAATTTTAATTCAGGGATAAATGAGCGAAGAATTAGCAACGAAACCGAGCCCAGGACAACGATTAGTGTTATTATTTCATTTTTTGTGAACTTTCCCAATCTTTGGGAAAGGAATTCTATTCTTTCCTTCAAACCTTCGATTCTACTTCTCTCTGGCTTGTAGACGAGCGATATGTAAACCCATATGATAAGTATCATTAGCCACCCAATTGGTAACATATAAAAAGTCAGCTCGAAAAAGGATATTTCTCGGCCGGGGATGCCCGGGGTCGTAGTTATCTCCTTGAAAATACCGATCGCTGCTGGAGCCCGAGCAGAGCCAAGCAAAGTGACAATACTTCCAGCGCCCGCACTATAAGCCATTCCAATAAACAAACCTTTGCCAAATTTTGTTGGAACATCGTTCTCCTCGTATAAAGTGTGAATCGTCATCAAAATAGGATAAACAGCAGCGGCAACAGCGGTGTGAGCCATAATCAAAGTTAGAATCCCGATGATGATAAATGAACCTAAGTAAATCAGAGTAGTCTTTTCGCCAACAATTTTTAGCATACGGTAGGCAATTCTTTGAGTTATTCCAGTTCGTTGAAATGAAATACCAATCACAAGGGAACCAAAAATGAACCAAACGCTTGGGTCGAAAAAATCTGTAAAGACAACTCTCGGCTCTCGAATTAGAAACAGGACTTGAACAACACCAATTAAAATGGAAGTAATACCTATTGGCACTACTTCGAATACCCACCAAACGCCAGCCCAAAGAAACAGACCAAGAGCGAGTTTACCCTGGAACGAAATATGAAAAGTCCTACCCAAAGGGTCTGTGAAACTTGGCAAATTTGGTAAAAAGTAGAACAATAGAAAACAACCAAATCCAAGAAGTGCATAGAACCAGCGCTTAAAATTAAAAGAAAGTTCAACTTTAGGCTTAACGAAAAATTTCCTTTGATTTGCTTTGAGGTCCGTTCCCTTGTATTTTAAATTTCTCATAGGTATTACTCAATATCCAACATTCTTGCAATTTCATTTAACACCTCTATGGTGCGTATCACACCGACCACTTCGTCGTCTTTTACGACTGGCAGAAGGCTCATACCAGTCAAATCAATCATATAGATGATTTTCATTAGATGATCATTATAGTTTACGGTGTGTTCAATGGGGGTCATAAATTTTTCAATTGGTTCTTCGGCTTGTTTTAAAGATCGAGTATAAAGATGGTCGAAAGCTGCTTCGACCAAATCCAAATCTGGTTTAATTTCTGGGAACATTTTTGGGTGGTGTGCGTGGCGCCCAAAAAATCCTCTCGGCTCTAAACTCCGCAAAATATCTCTCCGGCGTATCATACCTACAACTTGGTTTCGTTCGTCTGTTACAAGGACACTTCTCGGCAAAGTGGACTTACCCCCGACATTAATAGTAAAATGTTGAATTAACTGAATTGCTTGTCTTATAGTGAACCATTTTGGAATATTTGGATATTTGTATAATGGTATCATTATTTCTTCTGCTGTTTTCGAAAGCATATCAAACCTTTTTAAATAATCAAAACAACTACAAAATTATTCATAACGTTGTACAATGTAATTGGAAATAAATATTTGTAACATTAATGTTGTTAAAGAAATGTATGAAGTTCGCACTCAATGGAAATCATTTTTCAGACTTTTAAAATTTTGGAGTAAATATAAATTTTATATTTTTCCAGTTGAAATATTTTTTCATAAATTTGAATGGTACAAATTGGAGAAAAAATGAAGAGGGAAGTCATTGTTTGGTTATTTATTTTGTTGATTTTTTCTACAAACAAATTATTCTTAATTGCACAAGAAGAAAAGCAAGCCCAGGAAGAGCAAATTCAATTTCAAGAGGAGTTTCAGCCAAGTAAGCAAGAAGAGGAGAAGGAACTTCCTGAGCGACTAAAATACTACAGAGAAAAATATGAGGAAACTTTCAACGAAGAGTTTGATGTAGTGTGGAGAGCAATAAAGAAATCCCTCGACGATATAAGTTGTATGATTTCATATGAAAAGTACCAGCAAGACGACGAGGGCTTTCTATCGGGAACAATAAAATCCGATTTTTGTGTATTTACGATGGGAAAAGACACAACTTTCAAAGTGCTTAAACGGTACAGTTATGAAATGCCTTTAATTCGTGGTGGTATTTGGATTAACGGTAGAATTCAATACACATTCAAAGTGAAAGAAAATAAAGACGGTACTGTCTACCTTTCCTTCACTGGAAGATTAAGTGGATTTGAGGACTTCGTCACACACCAAGTTCACTTTTGGAAGTCCAACGGTATTTTGGAAACGAAGATGCTTGAAAGTATAAAAAACAACATCCCATTAGTACGAAGCGAATAAAAGAATTTCTTCTCTTTTTTATTAAATTAACATTTTTTCAAAATAGGGTTAAAAATGAAAGTAAAGGATATTTTAAAGCAGAAAGGACCCGAGGTATTTACTATAGGGGAGGGCAAAACACTCGCAGATGCTGTCAAAGTTCTCTCTGCAAACAATATAGGAGTTCTCCTCGTGCTTTCATCGGAGGCTAAAATCACTGGTATAATTAGCGAACGCGATATTATTCGAACATTGGCAAATGACCCTGTTAATTGTCTTTCGAAAAAAGTAAATGAGGTAATGACCAGGCAGGTTATTGTAGTCGAACCAGAAGACGACCTTGAATACGTCGAAAAAGTTATGACAATCAATAGATGCCGTCATGTTCCAGTTATTAATGACAAAGTTCTTGTAGGATTGATTTCAATTGGTGATATAGTGAAATCTATGCTAAAAGAAACCGAGATTGAGAATAAATATCTCAAAGATTATATCTCTGGTGTAATCGGCTAACAAATTAATAATTATCACAGAACCTCATTAGTTAAGCCCCTTTATTGGAAAATATCTTTGTTACATTTTTAAAATCAACAAAATCAAAGCCATCAAGAGGTACACAAAACTTACCAAATTTAAATTCTTCTGCTAAAACATAAAATGGATAACTTTTTGCTAAACAATACTCAGCCAAGATCTTTGTAGGAATCCCGTTTATTATACCCTCCCCCGGGCACACACAATCTGCACCAGTCATTACAAAATCAAATTGCAAATCCGAGCACTCTAACTCTCGGAAATATAAGACATTCGAATCAACGCCAATTTTTTTGCAAAAACTTACTGTCGAGGCTGAATAATCAATTCCACGCCATTTCGACTCCAAGACGTAAACTTGAAGCTTTCTGATTTTTGATAATTCCTCCACAAATTTCAAAAAAGTCGAACTGTAGGATGTAGTTAAAACAATAATTTCCAAACGAGGGAAAGATTCTTTAATATAAGACAAAGCAAGCTCGATAGTTTTAATTGTTTACAACTCTATTATACACAATACATCATCGATAGATTTACCAAAAAATGCCAACCCATCGTTTTCAACTTTAGTTTTCAAAAGATTCAAAACATTTTTGAGAGCGTACATAGAAGGTTTCGAACTCTGCAATTCATCAATTAATTGAAATAATTGTCTTTTATCCTTAAATCCAAAAAGTTCATTAAGGACTTTTAATCCTAAAAGAGATTTTTTAGCTATGGTGATACTTCCGTTATGGTAGTCTTCCCGAATTGAATTAACTAACTCTGTTAAATGTTCCTCATAATTCATTAAAAAAATCCTCAAAATTGATACATCCAATCTTAGTTTTGTATCGTTGCTTTATACTTTCCACGGCAGATTTTAAGTCCTCGGAACTTATTCCAAAGTCGATGGAGCTTTTGGCTTCGAGGTAAGCAGCTATTTGGTCTGCACAACGAATTATCTGACCATCGTAAGGATTGTACACGTCGTTATTGTACTTTTGTGTTATCTCCTCGACACTTGGAACTTCTTGTATTACACCATCCACTACAATTTTATTTAAAAATTCGTCTTGGGTAAAGTATTTTATTTCATCCCACCATTCTGGCTCCAAAAGCGTAAGTATTTCCTTCTCTACAAGCTCCTTTTCAATGTAATGTATGATTGATTCAAAATCCTGAGAAGAGGTCTTTACAGGGGAGATGATGTCGCGAGTTAATGTTTCCGGTAGATCGTGAAAAAGCCCACCAAAGAAATTGTTGTACAGTCTTTTCATACAGGGATTATTATCGCGAGATAGAAAATAACAAGTAGAAGCAACGAACATAGAATGACCCAGTACAGAAGTTTTAGGAATTCTTGGAGTTTGCGACCATCGGACTTGAAAGCGTAGCTGAGCACATAATTCTACGAAATCCGAAATCCTTTGTTTTGTGACAAGTTTTTGCATCCCATCGAGAACTAAGTATTGCTCTATATCTTTCAACATATCGCGCTCTATTTTTTCAATTTCATAGCCATTCGGATTTATTTGCTTTATAAGAAGAAATTCCAAATAGCTAGAAAACTTGTGTCCAGCATCAAGGATAAATTTGCTGTAATCGTCGATAAGGTCTTCCTCCACCAAAAAATGATATAATTCATCTAAAAGCAAGTCATCATTTAATCTTTCCTTGAAATAATTGTAAACCCACTGATTCAATTTTCGATAAACATCTTGGTATTGTCTTTTAATTCTGTAGAAGATGGGATTCTTGATATCACGGATTACAATTCGACGGAGTAGTTCATAAACACCACCACAGATGATGTTTTTCCAGTTTACTTCGCGACCATTTCTTTCTTCATATTTGGCTAAGCACCAGACTATCATCATTTTGTGGGCGTGCTTATCCAATTCGATAAACTCCACTGGACGAAGTTTATCGTTCCAACGAAGAACCGTAAAGCCTTTGAACAACTCCTTGAATATAATTGGTTGTGTAAACATTTATTACTTGAGTTTAGTAGTAAATATCTAAATTATTGATTAATTTTGTAATTTTATGGTGTTTTTGGCATTGCTTAAGTCAATATATTTTCTATTTTTTATTTCTTTCTTCCAACTGACCTACGATAAATGTTGCTTTGGTCAACCACCTTTTCGGAATTTCCTTGATACAACAGATAAAAAGATAGCACAGGATACCTTAATCTTGCCTGGTCCTGCTGCCAGGCGTTTTTCTCCCGAGCAAGATAGTGCTTACTTGCGAGCAAAAATGCTTTCAATACCCGCATCAGCTCGTTTGTATCTGGATATGAAATTGCTCGAGCAAGAAATACTACGACAAAAGAAACTTCATGGGCTTTCCGAGCAAGAAATAGCAAAGAAAAATTTGCAAATCCCTCAAGAGGTGCTCATGCCTCTGCCCCAGGAAATATCACTGTACCAATATGGACTTATGCAGTCCCAGTCTATTCCTTTTGTCCCGATAATGAAACCTTTCGGTGCAAAAATACCACTTTCATCAATCGGCAGCTTTTTAGGTTTTGTAGAAGATGTTTCACCCTGGTTGGAATACGATTTAGATGTAGAAACCGATGTTACTGTGGCTATTTACAACGAAAGAGCCCTTATGGTAGCGACGATAGTTGATAAAATACAACCTCCCGGACATTACCGTTATTACTGGAATGGAAGGGATAACAATGGGAAACAACTACCCCGCGGCGATTATATTGGCGAGATTCGTATTGGAAAAACAAAATACATACGTAAAAGAATTAGATTGGATTAGCCAAAATGAGTGAAATCTTGTTTATCTCCCCATACCCCACAAAGCAAAGGCAAAACGAGGGATTTATTCAAAGGGTACACGAGATAGACATCCTTTTTTCCAACAACAAAAGAACATATCTGGACATTAGATTCAAATCAAATTTCAAACGAAGAGTAGTTTTGCAGAACAATGCAGAAATTTACAATTTAAATTGGTTTTTGCACTTCAAGTTGATAATAAAACTACTGAACCAACACAAAAAAATTTTTATCCACTCGGTCTATTCGGGCTTTAGAATTTTTCCCCATATCCTTTTCGCAATTAAGAAGGAAACAAAAGTCTGTATAGATACTCACGGGGTATTTCAAGAAGAATTGAAATACAAAGGAGAGAAATTCACTCCCAAATTTTATGGATGTATTGAAAAGTTAATTTTTAAAAAGTCGGAGTGCATAA
>JBKBVP010000499.1:0-762 GCA_046289495.1 Candidatus Kapaibacteriota bacterium
AATAGCAGAAGGAAAAGCTACAGAGATAGCACCACAGGAACAGACTTCTACACAAAAAACAGAAGAAGGAACCAAAGAAGAAGCAAAAACTATAGAAGAAGCTGTTGAACAAACGAAACAAACTGCCGATACAACAGTTGAAAGTTGAAAAACAACTGAAAAGGAGCAAGTAAAATGAAAGTAATTTTAAGAAAAGACTTGGAAAAATTAGGCAAATTAGGCGATGTTGTAAATGTAAAAGATGGGTACGCCCGAAACTACCTAATTCCCCGAGGATATGCATATTATGCTACCGAAGGAGCAATCAAAGCCATTGAAATTGAGAAGAAAAGAAAAATCAAGCGAATCGAGCAAGAAAGAACCAAGGCACAGGCCCTCGCCCAAGAACTTTCTCAAATTCAGCTAACTATTCCTATGAAAGTCGGGGATGAGGGAAAACTTTATGGTTCTGTAAATCCAATTATTATTTCTGAATACTTAATGAATGAACATAAAATAGAAATTGATAAAAAACAAATTTTGTTGGATGAACCGATCAAGTCCTTGGGTGTATTCGACGTAAAAATTAAACTTTTTCAAGACATCTATGCCACAATCAAAGTTTGGGTCATCAACGAAGAAGAAGCCTAATCTTTTTTTTTACATCAAAAAAGGCTGTGCTCTTTTGGTACAGCCTTTTTAATTTTACACATGGTCAAAGACAAAATATTAGCAAAAATTGAATCTCTTGCTTTCGAGGGTAAAGGAGTTGCTCGAAACGAA
>JBKBVP010000500.1:0-680 GCA_046289495.1 Candidatus Kapaibacteriota bacterium
TTTCAGAGCCGAAAATGCTAAAAAAAGTTATGTTTTCCCAAGTTATCAATGAAATGAAAAGTTTAAAATCAAGAGATAAAAGTATTATAGATGTTGCAAACTCTATCAAGAATTTATTAATTGAACATTTTAATTTTGAATATTTAAAAGACAGCAATTCTCAAAATATAGTAGATCAAATAAGAGGTACTCTTCTATCGAATTTCAATATACTTTGGATACCAATAATTAAGTAAAAAACGTCGGCTAACATCGGTAACTGTTGCACAACTATTATTTTTTAAAAATAATCATTAAAAAAGATAAAACATGACCTCTTTAGAAGCAATTTTAGAGAGGTTTGTTTTTTAAATATTAAAATTTAGAGCGCTTACAATGGTGTTTTTTATGTTGTAAAGTATGGTTTTTATATAAGTTTTTGTATATTTGAGTAGTGCAACTTGCACTATGAATTTGCTAAATCCCACGAACGGAAGTAAACTTCCTTCTCGGGACTTCGCAAATCCGCCGAACCGTTATCTGCTATGCTAAAAAAATCGTTCTTAAAACACTGAATATGAAAAAATTAATATTGATTTTAATCTTATTTTCTTTTACCTTTCATTTTTCACAAACTCACAGATTTATTTATCAATTGGATATAAAAAATAAGTATGGAACTGAAAAAATGAATATGGTTT
>JBKBVP010000501.1:0-676 GCA_046289495.1 Candidatus Kapaibacteriota bacterium
TAAGGCAAGCTAAGGGTTGTATTACTCCATTATAGGAATGAGCCAAATTTTAGGAGCCTTCCACTGTTTTTATCTAATGATGTAGCATAGGTATTTTTGCTTGTGTGTTTTTTTGATGATAAATTTTTGGTTCTATCTTTTTCCCAAACATATCGCACTCCACTTTATCCCCTCCTTAATCCCCCATATACATCCTTTCTACTATCTCATCAAGCTGTTTTTGAATGTCGTTTAATTGCCTTTCTGCTTCCTCTTTTGAGATTTTGCCTTCAAACTTTGCTTTTTGAATGTTATAAGCCCTATTAAAAATCTCTTCAAATATTTTTAGTTGCTCGGGTGTGGGAATGATAATGGGAAGTTGGCGAATGTCGTTGATTTGAATATTAACTGAATAATTTATGAAAGTTCTGTAAAAATCAAAAATTAAGTTGCTATTCAAAATGCATACGAAAAATTTATCATTAGTTAAATCCAAAGCATTATATAAAGTCATGGAACCAACATCGTTTACACTTTTTTCTTTCAATCTAGCTTTTATTAGTCTTGCGTTTGGATTAAGAACATTCGTCCAACAAAACCCTTCACGGAAGTAAAATTGAGGATTGCGAACAACTGGCATTCCTTCACCTTTTTTGCCACTATTTTCTTTCAAAAACCTCACATTTTCTCTACTCCA
>JBKBVP010000502.1:0-673 GCA_046289495.1 Candidatus Kapaibacteriota bacterium
AAGTTATATGCTGTCGCTTGCGCATTGGGGTAGGGCATAACTTATTTCTTTACGCAACTCAGTTGCGTATATTTCCTAATATCCGATACCAAATAAGAACTTAAACCCAAAAATGCGGGCTTATCGTGATAATGTTTTTCGTTCCTCATAGGTTTTCATATTAAAGCTTCTACCTAGTTTTCCAAACACAAATTTACCCCACTCAGCTTTCCCAAAAATACCTACTTATGGGTATATTTTTACTTTTTTAAGCTATAAAATTGGCTTGACCTATTATAGCCCCCACTCTGGTGCCCACCTTAGCAATCCCTACCTAACACCTTAATCCGCTCAGGGGCGAACCTTAGCAAACTCTACCTGATACCTTAACTCGCTCAGGTGCCTACCTTAGCAAACTCTACCTAACACCTTAACTCGCTCAGATGCGAACCTTAGCAAACTCTACTTAACACCTTAACTCGCTCAGGTGTGCACCTTAGCAGACCCTACCTGATACCTTAACCTACTCAGGGGCCAACCTTAGCAAACTATACCTAACACCTTAACTCACTCAGGTGCGAACCTTAGCAAACCCTACCTAATATCTAAACACGCTCTGGTGCGAACCTTAGCAAACTCTACCTAACACCTTAACTCGCTCTGGTGCCTACCTTAGCAAACTGAGGCAATGGAT
>JBKBVP010000503.1:0-670 GCA_046289495.1 Candidatus Kapaibacteriota bacterium
CCTGATACACAATGGGTGTACTTAAAGGGTAATGCTGTCTCTGGCAACTTTTTCGTTGCAGATACCCTTGACTTTGGAGATGTTGTCATATGTGCTTCAGATACGTTAACTTTTAATGTAAAAAATCTCGGCACGATACCTTTTAAAGTAGATTCAGCCGATATCTTTGGACAAGATGCCTTCAACTTTAAAATCCTTGATAAATTTCCCAAAACAATTGATACCGTAGGAAAGTTTACCATAATTTTTGAAAATGCAGATTCCGAAAGAGTATACACCGCATTTTTGAAACTATTTGTATTCATTAACAATACTACTAAGCAAGTTATTATCTCGCTTAGAGCAAATCCAAAGAGATTTATAAAATTTGAATTTCCAGAAATTGACTTTGGATTTGTGCCCATCGGTTTGACTAAGGAAGTTTTAACTGGAATTATCAGCTTTGGTAAACAGGCAACCGTTTCGGAGCATTTCTTCGTTTTAAATTCCGGCACTTTTTCTACTAACTTGCCAAACAATCTACTTATTCCGATTAATTCTAAACAGGAATTTTCCACATATTTCACACCAGATAGAGAAGGTCCGATTTACGATACCTTGATGGCGGTGGTAAACTATACAGAATGCACTGATTCTATTTACTTGGTGTTGAAGGGTTTTGGAGTTCCAC
>JBKBVP010000504.1:0-661 GCA_046289495.1 Candidatus Kapaibacteriota bacterium
CAGGCCAACCAGCCGCGCGGAGCGTCATACCCTTCGTCGAAACGGTAACAACACAAACCCACTCCGGGCGAAGGCCCGGCGCTCTGCCCAGCCCTCCAAAACTTCGCCGCGAAAGCGCGAAGACGAAGCCGTTTTCCGTCCCGCGCGACACTGCGTCATCTTGTCAAACCCGACCTCGCGTCCCAACTGCAAAGCCTGCCCACACCGCACCCCTCGCCCGCGACAGGAGCCCTGATGCCGCATGCCGACAGCCTGATCCTCACCCTGGTCGGGGGCTTCGTCCTCGCCTTCGTGTTCGGCATGTTGGCGCATCGGCTGAAACTGTCGCCCCTGGTCGGCTATCTGGTCGCCGGGGTCGTCGTCGGCCCCTATACGGGCGGCTTCGTCGCCGACACCGAACTGGCGCCGCAGCTGGCCGAGATCGGCGTCATCCTGCTGATGTTCGGGGTCGGCCTGCACTTTTCGCCCAAGGACCTGATGCAGGTCCGAAAGGTCGCCATTCCCGGCGCCCTGGTTCAGATCAGCGTCGCCACCGTGCTGGGCTGGGGTCTGGGCCGGTTCGTCCTGGGCCAGGGCGACGTCGAGGCCCTGCTGATGGGCTTCGCCCTGTCGGTCGCCTCCACCGTCGTCCTGCTTCGGGCGCTGGAGGAGCGCAAACAGG
>JBKBVP010000505.1:0-645 GCA_046289495.1 Candidatus Kapaibacteriota bacterium
GTGTTCAAAACTCAACTTGGTTTTTGATTGTTGGGTTAAAAAACGGTCTCACCTTAGGTATTAATTCTCTTGATAGTTAATTATAATAAAACGATTTTTGATTTTCAAGTTCAAAACATCCTTTTCATCTGTTGCCGTCTTCAGAATAACACAAATTTCCAAGTTTTATAGGGGATAGAAAATCGAAAAAACTGACAAGAAATGTTAGATTTGGGTGCATATTCTTATTGCTACAGAAACGAACCTTTCTCCCTGTCTGTTTATTTTTAAAATTCTTATGCAGTTTAGGTTGTCCCCAGAAGAAACTGATAAGTCCTATTTAAGATAGAGAGAATATCAGATTTGAAATAGATTTGCTCAAACATGCCAATTTCTTGGAGTTTAGTAAGTATCTCTTTGTTTGATTGCTCGGTGATAAAAAAGAAAGTTAAAGGTTTGAACTTCAAAATTAAATGAGCAAGTTGAAGGACAAAATCTGAATAATTATCCATTGGAGAACAAAAGACAACCACTTGCGGTAACAATTGGGTAAATTTTTCAAAAGCTTCCTCAATGCTGAATATGTTTTTAATAAAATCTACTTCGAACCCCCCAATTTGAAAAAACTCGTTGACAAAGTCAACTAATTCTCTTTTTGTGTTAGTT
>JBKBVP010000506.1:0-643 GCA_046289495.1 Candidatus Kapaibacteriota bacterium
TTTAATGCCTTTCATTAAAAATGATTATTAACATATCTGGTTTGATATATGAATTACAAAAAATTAATTGATATGTACTTATTAGGAGATTTGAATTCGGTTGAGAAAGATTTGCTCTTCCGTGAACTTTCAACGAATGAAGAACTTCGTGAGTATTTCGAAGAGCAAATTAATTTCAACCAAGTTTTTTTTAAAGACTATCAAACCATCACCATTCCTTCTGAATTGACAAATGATGTTTTTGCCAAGCTTAACTTTAAGATTCCAAATACAAGTCACATATCGAAACCAATTCCTCAACCAGCTTTCATTGAAAAGCTTAAAACACACTTTTCAAAGTTTATTCCATATCTCGCTTCAAGTATCTTGGGTAGTGTTTGTACGTTTCTTCTAATTTGGCTATTTATTCCTTATCCAAGAACAGGGGTTGCCAACTTTGGGAGTTCGAATTTAAGCAATGAAATTGGGATCCCAGTAGGGCAAGCAATCGTAGCGCCCAAAGCTTATGAAGAGAATAATGGGACAAAGCAAGTGGGTAAATTCGAACAAACGATCATCCGAACACTTGATAAATATTTTTCAAAATACTTACAAAAAGGTAATCAAAAGCCGTTGATACCATTCGAAGCAGTGCAAAATGATA
>JBKBVP010000507.1:0-625 GCA_046289495.1 Candidatus Kapaibacteriota bacterium
CCCCAATTACAAAGAGTTTTGTCGAGCATTTGGGTAAGCTTGGAAAGTTAATACTCTTCGAGGACTTCGATATTCCATATTTCAAAGTAATTGTGAAAGGTGAATTCACCATAAAAGGTGCATTTGGTAAAAAGACAATAAGGATTCTCCTCCCCGAGGATATTGAAAATTACCCACTCGACAAATTAGTCCATCATATAGAGAATTTTACACGAGAATAAATATGCTTAGGCAAAATCTAACTTCTTTTCCGAGATGACGCAAATCGACAAAACTGTACAAATTGTATAAGAAAAACAAAAAATGCGAGGGACATTGTAGTAAGTGTATTAATTAACTCACAAGCAGAATAAAATAAATATACGTAGAGGCAGGGAAAAAGTGCCTATTAGTTAATTTTAAATCAAAACAGCTGTGTAGAGATTAATTGCATTGTAGCCACGCATAAACGCTTCTTGATTAAGCGGGATTAACTTATGATAGCGCTCTGGAAGAACAGACTCCAAGCCTTTCCAAATGGATTCGATTTTTACAACATTTGTAATTTTAATGAAAGCACCAAGCATAACCATGTTTAGAACCTTCGTATTTTTTAACTCCACAGTAATATCGCCGGCAGGAAGAG
>JBKBVP010000508.1:0-598 GCA_046289495.1 Candidatus Kapaibacteriota bacterium
GATTCCTTTAGCCCGAACTATTTCTTGGAAAGCATCAATAATTGCTTTCTTATCAATAACTTGTTTGGCTTGCTTCTTTCCCATTTTCTACTCCAATTTATTTTTTCTTAATAAAAAATGGGCAAATGCCCATTCTCAATCTATCCTTAATTCCTCTTGGTACTCAGCAACTCCTAAACGCTAAATCTATAAAACCAACCCGTTTCTTATTCGAAAAATTTAACGAAATTAAAAAAAATATATTTTATTTTCAATTCGTAAAAAAAAAGCCGCTGGGGTGGTTTCCCAGCGGCTCGATTTATGCGTTATTGCTCGATTATTTCACGATATTGACGTTTCGGGTGATGGTTTCGTTGCCTATCTTGACTACCAGCGTGTAGACTCCGCTTGGCAATTCAGCAACACTTGCTCGTACCTTCACGACATTGCCGTTGCCAACTCCAGCGTATAGGCTCTTCAATTCTCGACCAGCCATATCGATTAACTTCGCTTCGATATTGGCTCCATCGATTGCCGATACCTCGAAACTGATTTCACTCGAACTTGGATTTGGCATAACCTCGCTCACCCAGTTCACTTCGCCCTCCATCTTCACCAT
>JBKBVP010000048.1:0-7805 GCA_046289495.1 Candidatus Kapaibacteriota bacterium
GAATTTTTAATAAGATTGCTCGCTTTGAATTCATATATTTGGTTTCCAAGATTGTCGAAGACTTTCAAGGAAAACGATTCACCCAATGATTTGAAAATTATTCTTAATAATCCAAATGTTGGATTAGGGGAGACGCTAAAGTAGTTGGAAGTGTTATCGTAACTTGTTTCTTCTACACTTGTTGGGGCATATACAGTGTTAATTGGGTCATATTCCGCCCAGGGTAAATCCCATCGTTGAATAAGATTTGGAGAAAAAGCACCACAGTAAGGAACTTTCTCGAAGAAAGAGTCGCTTGCAAGCTTGATGTGTCCAATATCCTGGAAGGAAGCAGAATTCAGAAACTCGGCATTTTGTTTTGGAACTGGATTAATGATTCCTTGCTCGCCGAATGGGTCGATGAGGTTTGCATTTTTGGGGGTAGATAAATCAACACGATTGTTGAATTCTGATCTGTTGAACCATTCGGTCGTGATAGCAGGATTTGTACCGTCTACGAAGAAGAGAGCTGATTTTATACCGTAAACGTAATTGTTTCTTAAAAGTATTGAGTCGTTCGCAGCAGCTTTCTGCGAGCCGGTGGAGAGAATTTCAAGTCCTTTAGGCCACCCAAGCATTACAGAATTAACAATAGATAATCGAGCATTTCTACGAATTTGGACCATTGTACTATATCGAGGATTAAATTTATTTGGACCTGAACCACTGGACCAACTTGTATCCTTGATTGGACCTATTGCGGTTAAATTGGAAAACACTGCTCCTGTTAGTGGTTTATTGTACGAACCTTGAGCATCATTGTCGAATTCAAATAAATGGCTACCAGAGACGTCTGCGGTCTCGGGTGCTCGAATCGAAAGAGCAAATTGAACACGACCACTAAAACCATTATCCCCGTCGAAATCATCATCTAATCCATTGTATGCAATTAAATATTTACCATCGACATTACCACCAAACCATTCGAACGAATCATCATTTGCGTAAGATACCATTACGTGGTCGATTTTTGTTTTTCTCCCAACGGCTCCGAGAGTCAAGCCATTAAGTTCTTGGTTTGGTGCAGCTGCAATACCACCAAATTCAATTCTAACGTAGCTAAGAACTCCGCTACTGTCGTCATCATTGGGATTATTTCGACCACCGAACCATCCCCGAACACGGTTTGCATCGGCAATTCCACCTTCAAGAGCGGCCTCGCCACCGGGATGATTAGTCGAGGCTAAGCCACAGATTAGAACGCCACCCCAGTCACCAGCTCGCCTCTGGCCAGGCGGAGCAGAACTTGTGAATATAATCGGTTTCTCCGGAGTACCTTGAGCAAGAATTTTACCTCCACGATTAATGCATAGGGCAGAATTTTGACCGACTGTATCCCCAACGATAACTGTTCCTGGTTCAATTTCAAGCACACCGAGAGAATCTACAAATACATAACCATCAAGCCCATAAAGCTTTTTCGATGTCAATTTCACTCTACCAGTGATTGGATTCTTCAATACGGAATCAATTTTAATAGGCAATGGCTGTTCAATCTCGAAGGGACCATCGCTTACATCTGATACACTTTCATTCAAAGAACCATCTGGATTCAGCAACACCATACGAATGTAACCAGTTTGGGTTCGAACCGCAGGTACTCTCCAACCACCTTGAACAATACCCCGAGTTCGACCACTGTCGAGCACATTAGATAGGTTCGAGATAATGGTCCACGGTCCGGTGGAAGAAGTTCCAAATTGAAATGCAAAGCGCGAGCGGTAGGTACCAGTGGTATCCCACCGTATGTCCACAGATGAACCAGCACGGAATTTTTCCCCACCATTGGGATTAAGTAATCTCACGCTACTTGGTTGGGATTTTAATCCCATTGTCAAAATTAGTGATAAAAAAAGCACAGCAAGTTTTGGTAAGAATTTCATAAATACCTCGATTTGTTGAACATATGGAAAAAGGTTTTAAACTTTCAATTGATTACCAATTAGAATATGTTGTAGGACATTGAGAAAGATATGGTTGTACCATATTTGATAATTGACCAATTTCGATTGTTCTGCCGATAAATAGTTTGAGCATTAAGAATATTTTTAACCGCAAGCTTGAATTCTAAACTACCGAATTTTTGACTAATGAGAGCATCAAGGTAATTTTGCGGGATTTCATATACGTGTGGATCATTTGTTTGATAAACACCAACTTGGGAGACACGAACTATTCTGCGCCCATAAGTGTTGTAGGTTAGTGTAAAAGAAGTTCCAGTATTGACGTTTTGGTAGAACAAGCCAAGATTAACTGTATGTGGTGACTGACCACACATTGGTCTTCTATCCTCGGTACCTACTCCACCTTGATTAACTTCTACTTGTGAGCTGATAAGAGCAAGATTGGCTAAAACCGAGAAATTGTTCAAACCGCTCCAAATGAAACCGAGACCTTTTCTCAACTCAAATTCAATGCCTATGTTTCGAGCCAGACCATTAGCATTTGCGTAAGTCCGAGTCAGCTCGCTCTGCTGAGGATAAATCGTCTCTTCTATCGCATTTTCAAAGGCTTTGTAAAAAACACCCAACGAGTACAATTCATTTATATCGGGATAGTATTCATAGCGTAGGTCAACATTTGTTACAATTGCACGTTTGAGATTTGGATAACCCTGAACGAGCGCCATTTCGTAGTAGTCGTAGAAAGCGAAAGGAGCAAATTCTCGAAATGACGGTCGAGAGAGGGTCTTTGAGGCAGAAAACCTTATGTTAGAATTCTTGTCTGGCATTGCAATTATATTCAAAGCTGGGAGATAGTCCAACGTAGGATAGTCGATGTTTACTGGTTCGTCATTAATATTGTGGCTCGATAAATTGAGAAGATCCTTTTCCACGCGCAAACCAGCAATTACTCTGAAAGGCAGACTTAAGAGGTCGAATCTATAGTCAAACATAAGATATCCAGCAAGTAAGTTTTCGCTTGCATTGTAAGAGTCGCTGAGTTTGGAGTCCTCTCCAATACGTAATCCATCCTCGAAAACAAAGTTATCTGGCGAAAGTAATTTATCTAAGTTATTGTACTCACTTAGCATTGAGTAAATATCATCACGTAGATATGGAGACATGGTTATCGTAAGTGAACGAGCAGAGAATGAACGATTTTTTCTTTCAAAATAAGTACCAGATTTTACTCTAAGAGTTCCAAAATTTCTTTCGAGGTTTAGATTTAATATTAAATTTTCTTCATTAAGATTGGCGAAAAATCTGCCCGCGCGGGTTCCATCACCTTGTTGATTGGGCAGAAGTTCGAGAATGAATGGTGTGTTTGGGTCGTAGGCAAGGTCCGACAGCTGTCTTGAGAAACGAAAACGCCTGTAGTCGGGTTCAGAACGATTAAGTTTAGAGTAACCAATGTTCCAATCTATTTTTAAGTTTATGGGCAGGATCAAGTTATTTCCCTGTAGGGCTACATTATACAAGGTTTTTTGTGTATAATGCATGCTAATGCTTTTCAATTCCAGGTATTGATAACCGAGGTCCGCACCATCGAGCTTTAATATTTCATCATCTGCATTGTTGACTATTGATGTCTTTAAGGAAAAAATTTGCTGGTCTGGGGTTTTTAGAGATAAATTTACCAAGCCACCAGTATTAACTGCTATGAGCGATTTTCCACCAGATGTTTTGTAAAGAGTATCAAAGTTGGAAAGAAATGTATTTCGTGTAATTGAATTAATCGTATTTTCAACTGAATATAATCCATTAGCCGTAAGCCCAAGAAGATAGTCGCCTATCTCAAAGGTGTTGGAATACTGTAAATTTACGTTTTTGTTGTCCAAAGGAGTGACGGTTCTAGTTTTGGTTTTCAAAGTCTTGTTATTCAAGGAGCGAGCGACTTCTTCATATCTTTGGACCGCACCAGTTAAGTCGAATGGGTTATTAGCCAGATTTAGGAGCTCGTTAAATTCCCTTCTGTTCTTCGGAAAGTTATCGGGTAGACTTCTGGACCCGTCATCTATTCCCAACCAATCCGTTTTACCGCCTTCGTAGCCAAAAAAGGCATCTTTTCTAAAAGATGTAAGCGAATTGCTATTCGTACCAATAGAGATTTTAAGTGTCTTGGTAGATGGAAAGTCTACAGTGTTTAATTGAACCAATCCCCCAGCAAAAGTCCCAGGAAGGTCGGGCGTAAATGATTTGACAAGACTGACATTTTCGACAAAGTCGCCTGGGAACAAGTCGAAAGAAAAGGCTTTTTTGTCTGCTTCGGTGGAGGGCAAAATTACACCGTTTAGAGTTGCATTATTGTACCTTTCCCCGACACCACGTACGTAAATAAAGTCATTAAACATTGTAACACCGGAGACTCGTTTCAAAGCAGAGGAAAGAGTTTTGTCTGGTAATCGTTTCATCTCGGATATCGAAATACCATCTACAAGGTTTGCAGAATTCTTTTTTAAATTCAACATTGCTGCTTCATTATCTACGACACGAGTTGCTTCGACTGTGATTTCTTTAGTCGACTTGATTTCTGGATACAAGAATAGCGTTACATCGTTCTCTTTGTTTATATCAATATCATTGAGTACTTTTGTTTGATAACCAATGTAACTAACTTTGAGTGAGTACTTAGATGGTTTAAGATTGGCAATTCTAAACCTACCTTTCGAGTCAGTGAAAGTACCCCTCGCAAGTTCAATTATTTGAACGGTAGCTCCAGCAAGAGGTTCATTTGTTTCTGCATCAAAAACTTTACCACTAAAACTCAAGGATGCTTCATTACCAAAAGATAGAAAATTTGCAACACACAAGAGTATTAAAGGAAAGAGAAGATTCCTAAACATAAGTTTTAATTAATAAAGTTTTACATAAAGTACTAAATTCCAAGAGTTTTTTTAGGAGTTAATGAAAGAATTGTTAAAATTGTGTTAAATTTTTTATTCACAGGATTTAGACTCTTTTGAATAGGAATTGATGATAATTGAAAATGTAATTTTGACTAAATTTGTATTTTGTGTAAGTTAAAAGCACTATGGATAATAAACTTTCTGTTTACATCGAAACTTACGGTTGCCAAATGAATTTAAGCGATACAGAGATAGTCTCGCGCATCATATTTAATGCTGGCTACGAAATTGTAGATACACCAAAAAAGGCGAATGTAATTCTTTTGAACACATGCTCGGTGAGAGAAAATGCTGAGAGAAAAATCAATGAAAGATTACTGCATTTAAAAAAATTCAAGGAGCTTGAAAAGCCTGTTATTTTTGGTGTTTTAGGTTGTATGGCGGAAAGACTCCGTGGCAGAATACTCGAGAAAAATTCGAATGTAGATATTGTAGTTGGACCAGATGAGTACAGAAAAATACCCGAACTAATTCAGAATGCTTTCACAGGGGAGAAAGGGATTGCAGTCAAGCTATCAAGGGTCGAGACTTACGAAGATTTAGAACCACTACGCAAGGAAGGCATCTCTGCTTGGATTTCAATAATGCGTGGCTGCGACAAATTCTGCACTTACTGCGTTGTTCCATACACGCGAGGTCGAGAACGCTCTCGTAGAAAGCAATCAATCGTTGATGAAATAAAGAAACTTTGGGATGAAGGATTTAAAGAGGTAACTTTACTAGGTCAAAATGTCAACAGCTATAAATGCCCCGAAACAAATTCCGATTTTGCAGACTTACTACGAGACTGTGCACGCCAAGTGCCATCAATGAGAATCAGATTCATTACTTCGCACCCACAAGACATGAGCGACAAACTTATCGAAACCATTGCAGAGTGGGATAACATTTGCAAGTACATTCATCTACCCATTCAAAGCGGTTCTGATAGAATATTGCAATTAATGAATCGAAATTACACCTATGAACACTATCTCGGCAGGATAAATAAAATACGCTCGCTTATTCCCAATTGTGCGCTTTCTACCGATATCATAGTTGGTTTTCCAACCGAGACGCTCGAAGACCACCAGGCAACTTTAAGAGCTTTAGAAGAAATTAGGTACGACGGAGCCTATATGTTTCGCTACTCTCCACGCGAGCATACCAAAGCTTTCAAAATGGTGGATGATGTCCCAGAGAAAGAAAAAATTCGCCGTTTAAATGAAGTCATAGACCTACAGAACAAGATCTCGAAAGAAATCAATTTAGGTGAACACAACAAAATACACATTGTCCTGGTCGAAGGACCTTCGAAAAAAGACAAAAGTTACTGTGCTGGACGAACAGACACAAATAAGGTCACAATATTCAAACCTGGGAAAGAAACAGCTGTCGGTGATTTTGTGAAGGTAAAAATTAATAATTCGACATCTGCCACTTTATTTGGCGAAATAGTTCAATAAATTAATTTAACAGCCTTAACCTCCTTGATTTTCATTTTCAGTATTCTTTCTACGCCTTCGTGTAAAGTCATAACTGCACCTGGACACCCAGCACAAGCACCAGATAGGGTAATGTATACCACCCCATTGCTAACTTTCTTCAAGATAATTCTACCACCATCGGCCTCGATAAAAGGGCGGATATCCTTTTCAATAACCTTCCTAACCTCATTGAAAAACAGTTCTTCATCGCTGTGCATTTTTGTCTCCAAGATTAACTATTTTCATTTTGTAACGATTTCATAATTTTCGCCCAAGTGTCTTTAAGAGTAACAATTCGATTAAAAACTGGTTTTCCAGGTTCGGAGAGTTTCAAATCCACATTAAAATATCCAACTCTTTCGAATTGAAATTTCTGCTCTGTTTTAGCATCTTTCAAGAACGGCTCACAGAATCCAGTTTTAATCAAAAGAGAATTGGGATTTAAATAATCTAAAAATGTCTTGCCTTCTTCGACATCATTGGGATTTTCTTTTAGAAACAATCTATCGTACAACCTAATTTCAGCGGGAAAACAATGATTTGCAGAAACCCAATGTATGGTGCCAAGAACCTTTCTCCCGTCGGGGGAGGTTCCCCCTCGTGTATCTGGGTCGTAAGTACAATGTAGTTCAACAACTTCACCAGTTTCAGGGTCTTTTATAACATCTGTACAAGTTATGTAATAAGCGTAACGGAGACGAACTTCGCGACCTGGGGCAAGCCTATAGTATTTTTTAGGGGGATTTTCCATAAAAACATCCCGCTCGATATAAAGGATTTTGGAAAATGGGACTTTGCGTGTGCCCATCGACAAATCCTCTGGATTGTTTAGTGCTTCTATTTCTTCAACCAGGTCGTCTGGGTAGTTGTCTATTACAACTTTCAAAGGATTTATTACAACAAGAGCCCTTTGTGCCTTTTTGTTTAGTTCTTCGCGGATACAATGCTCGAGCACTGCAATATCAACCAAACTCTCCTTTTTTGAAACGCCGATAATTTCAGCAAACTCGCGGATGGAGGTTGGAGTATATCCCCTTCGCCGCAATCCTCTAATTGTGGGCATTCTCGGGTCGTCCCAACCATCTACTAGACCACGCTGAACAAGTTCGAGCAACTTCCTTTTACTCAAAACTGTATAGGAGAGGTTTAGGCGTGCAAATTCAATTTGCTGAGGATGGTGGACACCCAGTTGGTCCAAAAACCAATCATAAAGTGGTCTGTGGTCTTCGAATTCCAAAGTACAAATAGAATGAGTTATGCCCTCAATTGAATCGGACAGACAATGAGTAAAGTCATACATTGGATAAATGCACCACTTGTCTCCGGTGCGGTGGTGTGTTGCGTGCTTAATTCGATACATCACAGGGTCCCGCATATTTAAATTTGGAGAAGACATATCAATTTTAGCTCGCAAGGTTTTGGACCCATCGGGAAATTCGCCAAGTCGCATT
>JBKBVP010000509.1:0-568 GCA_046289495.1 Candidatus Kapaibacteriota bacterium
CAGTTACTTCAATTGGGGGCTCTATTTCATTTAAACCTACAGGTATCAGCTTCACTGACAGCACCGTTTATTACTGGCGTGTGGGAATGAGGCCAGATGCAAATTCTGGTATACTTTGGAATGACTTTAGTTTTGTCTACATACCCGGCACTGAAACAGGATTTAATCAATCTCATTTCTTCCAGCATAAACAAAGCACATATAAATACATAGTGCTTGATTCTGTTTCTCGTTTGATGAGTTTTGATTCAACAATCAGGCGTATACAGATCAGAACAGGTATTCATCCGTACCATATTGAAGGTAGTATTGATGTTGCCATTGATTTTACAAACATTGAACGTTATGGTTGCCGATATGGATCATTCCAATTCTATGTTTTTGATGGAAAAACACTTGAGCCTATGTATAATACTTTTGGAGGTGCACCAGGTTTGTATAATAGCCTTACTACTTGTGGTACAGTTCCACGTATTTTCTTTGAGTATTCTTATACTCAACAATCATCAAGAATTAGTGCGATCAACTTCATGAATAATGTAGTGAAAGATGGAGATTACGTTGTTGT
>JBKBVP010000510.1:0-514 GCA_046289495.1 Candidatus Kapaibacteriota bacterium
AATTTCATCAATCTTCCTTTTCTAAAAAAGGTTAAAAGGGAATTGGGAGCAACTACATCTTTAAGTGATGTATTGAAAGCTTTTGCGGAGCGAGCCTTTTTAGGAAGTCGTTTAATTTTTTCAAAAAGTTCAGGTTTTTTATCTCTAATTTCTTCAATGATTCTTAAATACTTTAGCTCACTTTCTTCCTCTTCATCTTCTTGTGTTATAGTTTTCTTTGAAAGTAGCTTGTCAAAAAGTTCATGGGATGAAACAGGTTCTCCCTCCGTAAGGATGGCTGCATCTCCACCAAGGAGCGTTAAAAAAGCTTCTATCTTTGAGCGGGCAATCTTTGTGAGCTCAATCTCCGAATCCACTTGCTTTGTTGGGAAAAAGTTAAAGACATAAATCTTATCAAATTTTGTGCCTACACGGTTTATTCTTCCAACCCTTTGCATCAACCTTGTTGGATTCCATGGTATATCATAGTTTATTACTATATTTGACCTGTGGAGGTTAACACCCTCTGAAAGGG
>JBKBVP010000511.1:0-512 GCA_046289495.1 Candidatus Kapaibacteriota bacterium
CTCAGTTAGAGAGCCATCTTCATTTCGGTTATATTGAATGAATACGAGATTCCAAATTTCTATCACATCTGGGGAGCCGGAGTTGACAAGATTTGCACCAGATTTGTCGAGCGTTCTATCGAAATGTATTTCACTGCACGGACCGCAGGGACCGACTTCACCCATTTCCCAGAAGTTATCTTTTTCGTCGAAGCGAAAGATTCTGCTCTCGGGAAGAAATTTTTTCCATATTTTAAAAGCCTCGTCGTCTGTACGGAAGACCGTTGCAAATAATCTATCTTTTGGCAAGCCCCAGACCTTTGTCAAAAGCTCAAAAGCCCATTCTATAGCTTCTTCTTTGTAATAGTCGCCGAAGCTCCAATTCCCAAGCATCTCGAAAAATGAGTGGTGGTATGTATCGACCCCGACCTCTTCCAAGTCGTTATGTTTACCGCTTACGCGAATGCATTTTTGGGTATCGGCTGCACGAGTGTACTCTCTTTTTCCAATTCCAAGAAAAACATCCTTGAATT
>JBKBVP010000512.1:0-510 GCA_046289495.1 Candidatus Kapaibacteriota bacterium
TCAAGGGGTATCTCCTCTTTTCGAGCAAGTAATTCACGAATTTCATTTGCCCACTCCTCTATTTGTGGGTCATTAAATATTGTATCAACAGTTATCAATCCGCTCTTGTAGTGATAATGTGCTGCAATACCTTTTTCTGCTCCTAAATGCATTTTCATAATTCTTACTTGGATCTCTACCTTTTCATCTCGTTCACCAATGAAGGCACAGTGAATAGATTTATAACCATTAGGCTTTGGATTCTTAATGTAATCCTTGTATGTTTCGGGAATAAAAGGGTATAAATATTTAATTTCATTCATAACTTTTTCACAATAAGATTCATCCTCGGTATCCAAAATGATTCTTAAACCAATTAAATCATAAAGTTCCTCCATGGGTTTTTCACGAAGTAAAGTTTTGTTATAAATTGAGTAAATGTGTTTGACCCGACCATGCACTTCAAAATTTATGTTATTTTCCTTAAGTTCACTCATTTCTTTTAATCTTTTGATTATTGGCTTTGCAAAG
>JBKBVP010000513.1:0-507 GCA_046289495.1 Candidatus Kapaibacteriota bacterium
CCTTAAAGCCCACAATCTCCTTAATTAAATAAGCCAATTCCTTTATGCTTATGTCCTCACCAGTGCCTATATTGATGTGGGTATTCCTTACTTCTTTTGAGCTTGGGTCTACCAGATCTTTAAAGTCTACATTCTCCATTATGAAAACACAAGCATCCGCCATATCATCCACCCACATAAACTCCCTTCTGGGATTGCCAGAGCCCCAGACCTCTATTTGGACTGCAGAATGGTTGGCTTTTATACCATATTTTGACAAAATATTTAGGATCTCTTCCTGTGAGGAGTTGCCATCCACTCCTTCTATTGGATATTTGTTTAAGTCTTTTCTTATGCCTTCCCAATCATTGTTTTCCAGAAGTTTTCCAAGATGAACCTTGCGAAGGAGAGCAGGGATCACATGAGAGGTTAAAAGGTCAAAGTTGTCGTATGGTCCATAAAGGTTGGTGGGCATAACGGAGATAAAATTGGTGCCATATTGCAAATTATAACTCTCACACATCTTAA
>JBKBVP010000514.1:0-504 GCA_046289495.1 Candidatus Kapaibacteriota bacterium
CAGCACCGGGTTTATCAATTTTATTAATTGCAACAATAATTGGAACTTCAGCTGCTTTCGCATGGTTTATTGCCTCTAGAGTTTGGGCCATAATACCATCATCAGCCGCAACAACTAATACCACAATATCCGTTGCATGGGCTCCTCTTGAACGCATAGCAGTAAAAGCTTCATGTCCGGGAGTATCTAAAAAAGTTATGTGAGAGCCATTAACAAGCGTAATTTGATAAGCACCAATATGTTGTGTGATTCCACCAGCTTCATTTGCAACCACATCTGTGGAGCGTAAAGCATCAAGTAATGAGGTTTTTCCATGATCTACATGCCCCATAATAGTAACTACAGGAGCCCTTTGTTCTAATTTAGAAATTTCATCTTCTTGGTCAATTAAAATATTTTCAACATCAGACTCAGTTATACGTTTAACTTTATGACCAAGAGCATTAGCAATTAATTCAGCAGTATCTGCATCAATAGATTGATTAGCAGTAACAATCATACCCA
>JBKBVP010000049.1:0-7766 GCA_046289495.1 Candidatus Kapaibacteriota bacterium
AAAGAAATTGATTTAAACACCCGAATGATGATTTTGTAATTTGCCAATTCAATAACATCGATGTTTTAAAATTCTACTTGAGAGATTTAATTAAAAATTTAATTTTTAATGATATTAAGTGTTTGAGAACAAAAAGATTTTAAAAAAATATAATTTTTTTTAATTTCAAAATAATTTTTTTAAAATTTTAATGCTTAATTTTACTTGAAGGCTATTTAAACATTTTGTAAAAATTCTAAAGTACATATTTCTAATTTAAGTGAGGTATTATGAAGGTAAAAAAATTATTTACACAAAATGCAAAATCAGCGTACGAAATGTTTAGATATACAAAAAGAAATTCTATTCTGCGCAACTTAGACGGTAGTATTGTTTTTCATATGGAGAATATTGAAGTTCCTGCGCATTGGTCCCAAGTGGCAACAGATGTTCTTGCACAGAAATACTTCCGCAAAACTGGCGTTCCACAGTTTGATGAAAAAGGTAATCCAATATACGACACCAACGGTAACCAAGTGCTTGGCTCTGAGACATCAATCAAACAAGTTGTACATAGATTGGCTGGGACTTGGCGATATTGGGGCGAGAAGTATGGATATTTCGATACACCCGAGGATGCACAAAATTTCTACGACGAGACAGTCTATATGCTGATCAATCAAATGGCTGCACCCAATTCGCCCCAGTGGTTCAATACTGGCCTGGCTTGGGCTTATGGAATAAAAGGACATAAGCAAGGGCACTATTACGTGGACCCCGAAACTGGGAAACTAAAAGAGTCCAAAGACGCATACACAAGGCCACAGCCTCACGCTTGCTTTATACAAAGCATTAAAGATGATTTACTAAACGAAGGTGGTATTTTCGACCTTGTAACACGAGAAGCAAGAATCTTTAAATTCGGCAGTGGCTCTGGAACAAACTTTTCGCCACTTCGTGCCGAGGGCGAACCTCTCTCCGGCGGTGGTAAATCCTCGGGCTTGATGAGCTTTTTAAAAATATACGACAGAGCAGCTGGAGCAATTAAATCCGGGGGAACCACCCGAAGAGCCGCTAAAATGGTAATTGTGGATATCGACCATCCCGATGTTGAGCAATTTATCGAATGGAAAGCAAAAGAAGAAGAAAAAGTCGCTGCTCTGGTCACTGGTTCAAGGATAAATTCAACTTTTTTGAAAGCAATTTTTGAATCAGCAAAGAAAGGTGGTACAAACCCCAAAACTAATAAAGAACTTCGAAAACTCATCAAAAAGGCATTGCATCGCGGTGTGCTTTTAAATTACATAGACAGAGTGCTAAGCCTTGTAAAAAACGGCATTGAAGAAATTGAATTTGATGTATACGATACACATTACGAAGGCGAGGCGTATGTAACTGTCAGTGGGCAAAATTCAAACAATAGTGTACGCGTAACAAATGAATTTATGAAAGCAGTGGAGAATGATCTGAATTGGCATTTACGCTATCGAGTTGGTGGTGCAATTTCGAAAACATTGAAAGCTCGTGAACTTTGGCAAAAGATTTGTTTATCCGCTTGGAAAAGTGCCGACCCAGGTTTGCAGTTCGACACAACGATTAATGAATGGCATACATGCCCTAAGTCTGGAAGAATAAATGCAAGCAATCCTTGTAGTGAATATATGTTTCTCGACGATACAGCATGCAACCTTGCAAGCCTAAACCTAATTAAGTTTTATGATGAGGAAAATGGAATCTTCAAAGTAGAAGAGTTCCTACACGCAGTCCGAATCTGGACAATTATTTTGGAAATTTCCGTACTTATGGCACAATTTCCTTCGAAGAAAATTGCGCAACAAAGCTACGAGTTTCGAACATTGGGTTTAGGCTACGCCAATCTCGGCACATTGCTTATGGTTCAAGGGATTCCATACGACTCGCCAGAAGCTTTGGCTTTAGCCGGGGCAATATCAGCACTGATGACCGGAGAAGCATATCTTGCAAGTGCTGAAATGGCAAAAGAACTTGGTCCATTTCCACGCTTCGCAGAAAATCGCCAAGACATGCTTAGGGTGATTCGCAATCACAGGCGTGCTGCCTACAACGCAAAAGATGAAGAATATGAAAATTTAACCATCAAACCAATGGGAATTAACCCAAAGTACTGCCCGGAATACCTTCTCAAAGCTGCAAGAAAAGTTTGGGACGAGGCTCTTAAATTAGGAGAGAAGTACGGATACCGTAATGCACAAGTAACTGCCATTGCTCCCACTGGAACAATTGCATTGATAATGGACTGCGACACAACCGGGATTGAGCCCGATTTTGCAATTGTCAAATTCAAGAAACTTGCTGGCGGTGGTTACTTTAAAATTGTTAATCAATCTGTCCATAAAGCGCTTGTAAAACTCGGGTACACAGATAAGCAAATCGACGAAATAGAGAAATATACAAAAGGGCACGGCACGTTGATTGGTTGCCCAACTATTAATCACAAAGCTCTTTTGGAAAGAGGATTCACCCAGGAGAAAATTGACTTAATAGAAAAGCAATTGGATAATGTTTTTGATATTCGTTTCGCTTTTAACAAATATGTTCTTGGCGAGGACTTTTGCAAAAGCTTAGGTTTTAGTCAAGAGAACTTAAATGACCCAAACTTCGACCTGCTTACCGGGCTTGGTTTTACAGAGGAAGAGATTGAAAAAGCTAACGATTACGTCTGTGGAACTATGATGCTCGAAGGAGCACCACACCTAAAACCAGAGCACCTACCTATATTTGATACAGCAGTTAAATGTGGAAAGCGTGGTACAAGATTTATTTCCTACATGGCACACGTACGAATGATGGCCGCTGCCCAACCGTTTATCACTGGGGCAATCTCCAAAACTGTTAATATGCCTGCCGAAGCAACACTTGAAGACATAGGAAAAGTTTATATGGAAGCATGGAAAATGATGCTAAAAGCTATCGCCCTTTACCGCGATGGTGCGAAACTCTCCCAACCATTAAATACTACTGCATTCGACGGCTTGAACGAAATTGTACTCCTCGGAGACGAAGATGAAATTGATGAAACAAAAGGTCCCCAAGAAGTCCAAAATCAAATTGCACAAAATCTTCAAGCTCAACAAGCTCAAAAGGTCATCCAATATAAACTTGAACGCAGGAAGCTACCCAAACGTCGAAAGGGCTATATACGAGAGGCAACTATTGGTGGTCATAAAATTTACCTTCGCACAGGAGAATACGAAGATGGGACACTGGGCGAAATCTTTATCGATATGTACAAAGAAGGGGCAGCATTTCGTGGCTTGCTAAATAGTTTTGCTATTCTTGCATCCAAGGCTTTACAATATGGTGTACCCCTCGAGGAACTTGTCGATACCTTTACTTTCACCCGTTTCGACCCTTCTGGACCAGTCGTAGGGCACGAAGCAATTAAGTATTCCACCTCTGTCTTGGACTATGTTTTTCGTTCTCTTGGCTACGATTACCTTGAAAGAAAAGATTTCGTACACAAAAAAGCAGTGGACGACGACTTCCCTCACGAGGCGAATAATGCCGCAGAAGCAACAAAAAAAGAGATTGAAATCCAGGAAGACAACAATAAGACCAACAAAATCGACAAAGACGCCACCTCGAATTACAACGAGGAAGAGGGATTCGTCTCTGTTGAGGAATTAATCAATTCTATCGAAGGACCGACAAAAAAGATTACAACAGCAGCACAGGGCTTGGGGTATACTGGGGAGACTTGTCCCGCCTGCGGTTCAATACGTATGAGGAGAAGCGGTACATGCTCGGTTTGCGAAGATTGTGGTGCCACAACTGGATGTTCATAAATAAAGAGGAGAAAATGAACTATTTTTTTGCAAAAACGCTTCATATTGGCTTCGACGAAGCCATACAAAAAGTAAGCGAAAAATTGAAGGAAAAAGGTTTCGGAATTGTGTCGGAAATTTTTGTTTCCGATATTTTAAAGAACAAAACTGGGGTTGAATTGCAACCATACAAGATTTTGGGCGCCTGCAGTCCATTTCATGCACTTAAAGCAATTTCAACCGAACCTCACATCGGGCTTATGCTTCCGTGCAATGTTGTAGTTCGTCAAATTGAGGAGAATCTTACAGAAATTTCTGCCATCGATCCCGTAGCCTCGATGATGGCAATTGAAAATCCAAAACTTAGCGACGTTGCTTTAGAAGTCCAACATCTACTTAAGGAAGTAATTGAAGGTTTACAATAATGGCTGTGGTTGTAATAACAGGTGGGGCTGGGTTCCTCGGTTCCCACCTTTGCGACCGTTTTATCCAAAATGGTGATGAAGTAATAGCAATAGACAATTTTTTAACTGGAGATGCAGATAATATAGCGCATTTATTCGGGCACAAAAAGTTCAAATTTATTTTTTACGATATTACTAATTTCACGCATATTCCTGGTAATGTAGACTTTGTATTGCATTTTGCATCGCCTGCTTCGCCTGTGGATTACCTAAAACTACCAATTCAAACACTCAAAGTAGGTTCACTTGGCACTCACAAAATGCTTGGTCTTGCCAAAGAGAAGAAAGCTCGATTTCTTCTTGCCAGCACAAGCGAAGTCTATGGCGACCCACTCGTACATCCTCAACCAGAAAACTACTGGGGAAATGTTAATCCAATTGGTTTGCGTGGAGTTTACGACGAAGCAAAAAGATTTGCAGAAGCATTAACAATGGCTTACCACAGATATCATGGATTGGACACCCGAATTGTCCGCATATTTAATACTTATGGTCCGAGAATGCGTATTGATGATGGCAGAGCTATCCCTACCTTTATCTCGCAAGCATTAAGGGACGAAGATGTTACAGTCTATGGCACTGGAGCACAAACCCGCTCAATTTGTTATGTGGACGATCTAATCGAAGGAATTTTTCGTCTTTTGTTCGTGGATTACTTCGAACCTGTAAACATCGGCAACCCTGATGAAATTTCTATTATTGATCTGGCTATGGAAATCATTCAGTTATGTGGAAGTAAAAGTAAAATTGTATTTGAACCTCTTCCCGCAGACGACCCTAAAATCCGACAGCCCGATATTTCTCTGGCTCGGAAATTGTTAGATTGGGAGCCGAAGATTCCTCGTCGAGAAGGTTTGATGAAAACAATCGAGTATTTTAGATATAAAATGAATTTATAAAATTGTCTCTTACACCCTACAAGCCAAAAGACAATTTTGAAACAACAATGCGTTTGCACTCATTTTAATGTTTTAAGTTTCAAGATGTGATAGGAAACCAATGAAGCAATTAAAATTAAAATCAAATCCAAGTACCAAGGGCTGAAGAAAAACAAAATTGTCGCCAAAATTGTTGTCCACAAGAAGATCAATGCAAAAACTTTTATTCCAGGAGCAACACCCTTTTGAGCTTTGTAATCTTTGATAATCTTGCCGAAATATTTTGTTCGAAGCAACCAATTGTACAACTTCGTGGAACTTTTTGCAAATAAATAAGCCGACAGTAAAAGGAAAGGTGTAGTGGGAAGTAACGGAAGAAATATTCCCAAAATTGCCATAACCAAAGACAATAAACCAAGAGCAAGAAAGAGAACTTTGCGAAATTTCTC
The DNA here is from genome assembly GCA_046289495.1 of Candidatus Kapaibacteriota bacterium. GTDB lineage: Bacteria > Bacteroidota > Ignavibacteria > Kapaibacteriales > UBA2268 > Naka2016. The sequence continues at coordinate 5,574 of JBKBVP010000049.1, forward strand.
AAACATAACAAAATCTGAAATCTCCCCGATTTTTGAAGATATTGATAAAATTTTCCTAAAAAATTGTCAGTACGGCTTCCTTCCAACAAGGAACATAGCCGCAGCGGCTACAGAAGATTGGTCCATAGTTGGCATATTAATCTTTACTGGAATATTTAACTCCTCTGGTATGTGATTTGCAGAGAAAAATATACCAACCAACTTTTTAGATTCAGCAAGGTTTTGCACTATGTGGTTCAATTTAAATATTATCTCGTCGTCGTCGAGAATTTCCGAAGGAATGAAAAATGCAAAAATTACCACCTCGGCATTTGAAATTCCTTCGCGCAAGCTAACCAAATTTTCATCTTCTGCATTTTCGTCGATAAATCCAAAATCGCAATCACTCTTGAAAATCTGAGCTAAAAAATTAAAAAACAGAACACCAAACTCAAAATTTTCCTCGTTGGTAACAGAAAAAGCTGCAATTTTAGTCTCCTCCGGAAATGTTTCGAATTTTTTCTCACCAAAGACTTGAATATTCCTAAACGAATCGACCAGCCTCTGATACTCACTCGGGTCCATTCACTCCTTTTAAATGTTCAACATCACCACCTTCGAAGATACGAACAAGCTCGATAAATCTTTTAGGAAGTGGCTCAGAAGTAAATGTGTCTGGGTTCAAATACACCAGAACACTTTTTGAAAAAGCACAAGGTGAATCCTTGGAATCGAGAATAACATTTTGATACTCGAAAGAAGAATTTTTCAACCAACTTATTCTTGTTAAAATACGATAAGCATCGCCCAAGTGCAAGGGGGAAAAGTAATCAATTTCGTTGTGAACTTTCATCAAAGGAAACTCTTTGGAAAAAGTTTCTTTTTTGACAACAAATCCTAAGTTTTCAAAATATTCTGTTTGTGCAACCTCGCACCAATAGAAATAGACAATGTTGTGTACAACACCGAAGGAATCAACTTCGTGAAAACGCACCTTCCCTTCTATGTGATGCTTGAACTTGTGCAGAAAAGAAGGAATAATATCTTCGAGTCGCATTTTAAAGGTGATTTATGAAGGGGAATCCAGAGGCACTCGAAATGTTGGAACCAACTAATAGAGCCAGCGAAATAGCCAAAGGAATACCAAGATTATCATCTATTCGAAGAATGGCGGAGGCCGATTCTACAAAGCCAGCTAATATTACACCAACGAGGGCACTAATCAAAAAATGTACTGGTAAACCAAAACCAAGCCAGACCAATGAGACTACTATGAAACCACTCAAAACAAATGCAAGGAAACCCTCGAGAGATTTATTGATGAACCTGGTTTTTCCGAAACGCTTTCCGATTAATGCAGCCGAAGCATCGGAAATCACGAGTACATAGAAAGCTGTAATTGTTGCAAGTTTCGGAAATAAAATCACATTAAGTGTCGCAGAGATAAGCATCCAAGTTGCACCGTTGAAGACAAAACTTTGCTTTTCGAATTTTCGAAAGAGTCTTCCAAATATTTTAAAAATTATTCTCTGTACAACATTTTCTTTTTTAATCATTATATCGATAAAAATAGCTATTATTGTAATTATGCTTAAAACAACAAGTGCAAATTCACGGCTAACAAACGTATATATGATGGGTATCGAGAGCGAAACTAAATGGAATAATTTTCGCCAGATCTCGACAGAAAATGGTACTTCGTCGTATTTAGCAACTGGCTCTATTTTTTGGTTTATTTCTTTAAGATGTAATCTCATTTCCTCTAAATTAATCATCTTCGATTATGTTTACTTACACATACCACTCATACGCTAAAATTAACTTGGCATTGGAAATAATTGGAAAACGCCCCGATAGTTATCACGAGCTCAATTCCATTTTTCTTCCTATCACACTTGCAGACCAAATACATATTCAACAGTCAAATAAATTCGAGATTGTAATTGAACCAAAAAATGTAAAAATACCTTTGAAAGAGAACATAATTTACAAAACAATTAAATTAATGCAAAACAAATACAAAATTAACATAGATTTTATAAAAATAAAACTTATCAAGAATATTCCAATTGGGGCTGGATTGGGTGGCGGTAGTTCAAACGCAGCAACTATACTCCTGGCTTTAAATGAAATTTTCAAGCTAAATTTGACCAAGCCGGAGCTTAAACAACTCGGAAGAGAAATTGGTGCCGATGTTCCATTTTTTATCGACCC
>JBKBVP010000050.1:0-7668 GCA_046289495.1 Candidatus Kapaibacteriota bacterium
TTCCGATAAATTAGTAAGTGTAAGACCGGCTATATCCGATTATTACGAAGCTATTTATGGCAATACGTCCCCTAAAGACTTAGTCACGTTGTTTGAATTGGTTCATCTTTATTTCACTGAACCAAGAATAGACAAAGAAACTTTTACCTCAATAAAAAAGCAATTTTTATCAGATGTTTTGGATTCAAAAAATCGTCCTGAGAAAGTTTTTAGAGATTCGGTTAATTGCAATTTATGGAACTACAATTTTAGACGAAAGCCATTGACCGAAGACATTGTTGAAAGCTTTGATATGATGAAAATGTACGAAATATTTACAGAGCGTTTCTCAGATCCATCCGACTTTATATTCATCCTTGTTGGGAATTTTGACTCAGATAGTATAAGAATCTACGCTGAAAAATATATAGGTTCAATTCCCTCCAAAGGCAGAAAAGAGCTATGGAAAGATGATAGCTTGAGAATGTTTAAGGGTAAAATTGAAAAGAATTTCGTAAAAGGTATTGAGAAAAAGAGCTATGTAAGAATCGTTATTAATGGAGAATTTGATTGGTCTTATCGTGAAAGGTTTTTATTAGATGCATTGAATAAACTTCTGGATATTAGACTACGTGAAGCAATTCGAGAGGAAAAGGGGGGTACCTATGGCGTTGGAATTTGGTTTAACGTAGAACCCTTTCCGGAAAAACGCTATAGTTTGAACATTACATTTGGTTGCGATCCATATAGAGTCAACGAATTAGCACTCGAAGCAATTAATGTGTTAAAAGATGTTTCTTCAAATGTTCAAAAGGATATTTATTTAACTAAGATTAAAGAAATTCTCAAAAGGGAACTTGAAGTCGATTTGAAAGATAATTATTTCTGGGCTAGTAAATTTTTCCAGTATTATTTTTACAACGATTCTGAAGATTTGGTAGAACAGTGGAAAGACTTTATTGATAAGTTTACATTGGAAGATTTGTTACAAGTCGCAAAAAAGTACATCAAGTTTGATAATTTTGCAAAATTTGTTTTGTTGCCAGAATCATAAATGTTCAACAAAATTTGACTTATTATGGCAATTTCTGTGGAAGAGTTAGCAAAAAATGTGTACGAAGCAAAGGACTACGTCAAATCAAAAAATGGCTTGGAGCCTTCGATAGCAGTAATTTTAGGAACAGGTCTTCACGAATTATCCAACAACATCGAGATTGAAACTGAAGTTCCTTATGAAGAGATTCCGCATTGCCCTGTTTCTACTGTAGAGTTCCATCATGGCAAATTATTGCTTGGAAGACTTGCTGGGAAAAACATTGTTGCAATGCACGGGAGATTTCATTATTATGAAGGGTATTCCATTCAGGAAGTAACTTTTCTCGTACGAGTAATGAGATTGTTGGGTGCAAAGATATTAATAGTTTCAAATGCTTGCGGTTCTCTCACTCAATATATTCCTAAGGGTTCAATTATGATTATTGATGATTACATTAATCTACTCGGTACCAACCCACTGATTGGTTACAACAAGGAAATTTTTGGACCAAGATTTTTGGAAATGAGCGAGCCGTATTCAAAAAGACTGATTGAATTAACCGAAAAAATCGCTTTGGAAGAAAAAATTCGAGTTTACAAAGGAATTTATGCTGCTGTTCCTGGACCTACCTTGGAAACTCGTGCTGAAGCAAAGTATATCCGATTGATTGGTGCTGATGTCGTGGGTATGAGCACTATTCCCGAAACCATTGTCGCAAAACAAATGGGAATGGAAGTTCTTGGTTTTTCAGTTGTTACCGATGAAGTGTATCCAGTTCCTATGCCACCAATTAATGTCCAAGAGATTTTAGAAACCGCTGAACAGGTCGACAAGATATTAAGTAGATTAATCTACAGAGTAGTAGAAAGAGTAGAAATTTAATTTATGAAATTCCTAAAGACAAAAATTGTTTTGATTTTCTTGATTTTATTGAACTCTTGTTCAAAAGAAGAAACATTAATAGAGAACGGTATCCTCAGTAGGTATTTTTATGTTGTTTTCAAATATAATCCTCAAAAAATTCAATTATTGGAGCTTCCATCTGGGAAAATTCTTGACGAAGATGTGTTTTACACGGCCAATGGTAAAAGCTTGGACTTTGTGACTCAAATAGCTGAATTTCGCGGTTATATTTACTTTATTCAACCCAAAATTTATAAAGTCACTATTGCAAAAGCCGAGAATTTAAAGGTAGTTGCAGAACTCGATTGGGGGCAAGAGAAGATAACTCCTTCAAGCATTGCTTTCATCAATGCGACGACTGGCTTTATTTCCTTTTCAGATACCGGGGTTGTGAAAGTTTTGGATTTGTTGAATTTTAATACGCCCTTTTCCATCACAACTAGTTTTAAGCTATCGGTCCTTGATATCTATCAGCATTATGTTCTGGGACTATCATCATTAGATGGAAATTTAGTTGTTTTAGATTCTAGAACATATTCTGTTGACAAAAACCAGAGTGTGGGTGATTTTCCTCTTACTTTGTCTTCGAGCCTTGAATTGAACAAAGTTTACATTTTAATAGCTGGAAAAGGGAAATTTGATTCTACACAACAAAAGACCCCTGCTAAGTTGGTTGTTTTAGATGTACCAAATTTCACTAAAACCACTGAAGTTGAACTAAATGTAGGTGATACGGACTCAAAATCCATAGTGCCCACAGGGATCGTTGTCTCCGGTCGTTATTTTGGATATGTCTCCACTCTTTCGGGTTTGTTGAGATTTAGCTTAGTAAATCCATCGCAATTTCAAAGGTATATTGCTGGTGAATTTTTTAATATGCAATATGATTATAAAAGAGACGAAATTATTGCATTATCAAAAGTTGGAAATACCACTATAATTTATTTAATAAATCCAAACAATGCAGGAATAAAATCTAAATTTACCATAAATGATGAATTAACATTGGTTTTTCCCAAATAATGTATTCCTACGATTTGTTCATAAATCTTGATTCTCTCGTCGAACTTGGAAATAAACTAAGTGCAAGTCGAGATGTGGAATTTATTTTGAACGCGACTTTATTAACTTTGATGGGCAAGCTTGCTTTTCGCAGAGGTATGAGCTTGATTTTTTCGCTCGAGGACGATAAAGTAGTTGCAATCGTCTGTAAAGGAAAGTTTGAACTGGAAGAGCTTTTTGCTCATTTAAACAAAATCATTTCATCAAAGCCAAATTCGGAAAAAGGCAAAGTCATTTACACCAATGATGGCATTTATATCAGATTGGGTATTTCAACTAAAAAAATTTGCATAATACATTTGAAATCAAGAATTAGGAATACAGATTTATCTGACGAAGAGAAACATTACCTTTCCCTCGTTTGTAATTTAACAGCTAATGCATTGGAAATTGCCGAAAGCTACGAGACAATCCGAAAGGCTAATAGTGAGTTGCAAAAAAGAAATCAGCTACTATCAACTATTTTCGAAATGAGCAGAGATTTTAGTCTGCCTTTGAGCAAAGAGGAAATTGCAAATCATTTAAAGTTTAGAATCCTTGGTCAATTGCTCGTAAACAAGTTTGCTTTTTTTTATAAAGACAATGACAGAATAGAAATGCTAATTAATCTATTTGACCAAGATTTTAATGTGGAGCAAATTTCGGGTTTATTTTCTTTAAGTTCTATTGTATCATTTGAAGTTTTAGATAAATTTGATAGAGAGAGATATAGTATTTTTTTTGAAAACAATCAAACGGAACTTATCTATCCCATAATGTATCACAATTTAACTCGTGGAATATTTCTTCTGGGGAGGAAATATATCAGCGAACCTTATGCACCAGAAGATATTAGCTTCATAGAAGCTTTGGGGGGCACGGTAATTAGAGCGATTGAAAATTTTCGGCTTTTTCAACAGGAGGTAGAGAAAAAGCAAATTGAAAAGGAATTGGAACTTGCGCTTGAAATACAAAAAAATCTATTACCCAAGAAAATTCCCGAAATTATTGGTTTAGATGTCTGGGGATTAAGTATTCCATCAAGGGCCGTTGGTGGAGATTATTTTGATATTATAAAAATTGATGACGCTTCTATTTACGTAGCAATTGCTGATGTATCTGGGAAAGGTGTACCAGCAGCATTGTTAATGGCAAATTTACAATCTGCTCTAAAAGCACTTACAACTCTCGGGTTGTCGATTCTCGAGATTGTCCGGCTGTTGAATAGTATAATATACGAAAACACTTCACCCGACATATTCATTACTTTTTTCCTTTGCAGGTATAATTCATATACAAAAGAACTTGAATACATTAATGCTGGACATAATCCTCCATTATTATACAGGCTTAATAAAGATGAATTTTTTCAACTTAATAAGGGAGGGATTTTTTTAGGTTTTTCAGATAGTTCAATAAATTATGAAACAGGCAAGTTTTTACTTGAAAGAGGAGACTTTTTGATAATTTATACTGATGGCCTTACCGAAGCCTCTGGTTCAGATTTGACTGAATTTGGGTTAGAGAGACTTAAAGTATTTTTGAAGTCCATGTACACAAAATCTGCAAAAGAGATTTGTGATGATTTGATTAAAGAAATATATCATTTTTGTAATTCGAAAGATTTAAAAGATGATTTATCTTTGATTGTCTTAAAAGTAAAATAAAAAAGAACTTAATTTGTTAATATATCATTGTTATTGTTTTAGAGAAAATTGAGGCTTGATTTTATGAGTCAAAATGTTGATTATCTAACTCTTAAAGTTGCAATTTTTATGTTAATGATTGTTGGTATTATGAGTGGAAACCCATTTGAAGCGAGAGCAAAATTCAATCCAATCAAATTTGAACTTGATTCCCTGGACAATGGTTTAAAAGTTATCTATTGTGTCGATAGAACTGCTCCAATTGTAGCAACCGTGGTCCACTATAAAGTTGGTTCGAGAGATGAAGATCCTTCGAAAACTGGCTATGCACATTTTTTTGAACATTTAATGTTTGAAGCAACAGAAAATATTCCACGGGCATCCATTGATAAGTATGTACAAGAGGCTGGTGGTACATTAAATGCCCATACTTCATATGATGAGACTGTCTATTATTTCAAATTACCCTCAAATTATTTAAACTTAGCTTTATGGATTGAATCGCAAAGGATGAGAAAGTTAAAGGTAGACAGTGTCGGGGTCAACACGCAGAAAGGTGTTGTTATCGAAGAATTGAGGATGCGATATGATAATCAACCATATGGAACAATGCTTATGAAAATGTCCGAGCGTTTGTTTAAAGGTAGTTCCTATGGATGGGCTACAATAGGATATATTGAACATTTAGAGAAAGCTAGTATCGACGATTTCAAGGATTTTTATGATAATTTCTATAAACCCAATAACGCTATTCTGGTGATTGTGGGCGACATAGATATATCCGAGACCAAGAAACTTGTGCGCTCCTATTTTGGTATCTATCCACCATCGGAGATTCCAATTAGAAATCCTTTTGCAATCTCTCCTTTGGAAAACAATGTCGAGGAGGTCATCAAAGATTCTAAAGCTCAACTACCTGCGGTTTTCATAGGGTTCAGGGGGCCCAAAATTGGTGAAGACGATTACTATGCTATGAATATTCTTTCAGACATTTTGGCAAGTGGAGAAAGCTCTCGTCTTTACCAAAGGCTTGTGGATAAGGAACAGATTGCTCTTGCAGCAAGTATGTTCCCCCTATCTTTAGAATACTCTGGAGGCATAATTTTTTATGCTGTTGCCCATCCAAATAAAAGTCTGAAGAAAACAAAGGATATAATATTCGATGAAATTAAAAAAATTGCCCAAGATGGTGTTTCGGAAGAAGAACTCAAAAAGGCAAAAAACATAACCGAGTCGCAATTTATCTCTGGAAAGAAAAATGTCCTCGAGAAAGCGGAGACACTTGCTAAATATCAGGCATACTTCAACAACCCACGTTTAATAAACACAGAATTAGAAAAGTATCTCGCTGTCTCTGTCGAGGATATCAAAAGAGTTGCTCAAAAGTTTTTGTCCAACGCAAACCATGTCGTTTTATATTACCATCCTAATTCATATTCTGATTAAATAAGGTGTAAAAATGAAGCCTCAATTGGTAATTTTATTGTTTGTTATAATTTTGGCAAATGCTATGTTTGGAGAGGAAAAAATAGACGTTACAAAAAAGCCAGAACCACTGCCTGCCAAGGAATTTACTTTTCCGGAATATCAAGAGACTAAACTTTCTAATGGAATGAAAGTTTTTATCGTCGAAGACCACGAGCAACCTACTTTCGGATTTCGAATTTTAATCCCCGGGGGCTCTGCTTATGACGGTGAGAAAGCCGGTCTTGCAGAGCTTGTTGCAGAAATGTTAACCAAAGGTGCTGGTAAATGGTCTGCCTTTGATATAGCAAATAAGCTTGATGGTGTTGGAGCAGAACTGACTATCTCTGCAAATCCCGACCACTTTGTGATATCTGGGGAATGTATTGTAAAGCATATTCCCGTACTTTTAGATGTTTTGACTGCGGTTGTTTCAAATCCGACTTTTCCAAAGGATGAGTTTGAGAAGTTGAAACAAAGAGTAATTTCTGCGATAAAAAGTGAGAAATCCAGACCAATGGCTTTAGCGACAGCTCTTTCCAAAAAGATACTCTATGGCGAGAAGCATCCTTATGGTATGAAAAAATCCGAAGAGACTATCGAAAAGATAACTCTCGACGATGTTAAAAACTACTATTCGAAATTTTTCAAACCCGACCATGCAACTCTTGTTGTTACAGGCGACATCAAAGAAAAAGAAATTATTCCATATTTTGAGAAAGTTTTTTCAAATTGGACGAAAGGTAAACTTGCCACACTTTCGATGCCACCCACGCGCCCCGAGCCATTAGGTGTTTATTTCGTTGAAAGGCCTGCTTCTGTTCAATCTTCAATTATTTTGGCTACTCCAACTGTTGAAATTACTAATCCAGATTATGAGGCTCTTGATGTCGCAGCCAGCATAATTGGCTCTGGCTTTGCCGGAAGATTATTTAGAACACTTCGCGAAACTTATTCTTACACCTACACTCCTTTCGGTTACCAAACATCAACCAAATTTGCAAATAGATTTGCTTGTGGGGCAGAAGTAAGGAACCAAGTCACAGACTCTGCAATCGATGTAATCAAAGAGCAACTTTATTTGCTTGCAACTGAGCCACCAAGCGAAGAGGAATTAAATCGAATAAAAAAAATCAAAGTAGGTAATTACTTAATGTCATTTGAAAATTCTGATTTCATAGCAAGCCTAATTCAAAATGCCTATTTCTATGGTAAACCTATTTCATATCTTAAGGATTATCCACAAATTATTGAGCAAATAACCCCTTACGATATCCAGAAAGTTGCAAAGAAATACATGCATCCCGATAAAGCATACATAGTTGTTGTTGGAAATCCAGAAGTTCGAGATAAACTTGAAAAGTATGGAAAGATATTTGATTACGACCTCGATTTGAAACCAATATCTGGAGAGAAAGGCAAAATTGAAAAGATTACAATGTCTTCGGATGAAATTATAAACAAGTATATTTCTGCTCGTGGTGGAGTCGATTTTACAAGTTCCATTAAAACTATTTCATTGGAAAGCAAGGCTGTAATTTCAGTTCAGGGTCAAAATTTACAAGGTAAAATTATCGATAAAATACGCTCTCCTCTACA
>JBKBVP010000051.1:0-7654 GCA_046289495.1 Candidatus Kapaibacteriota bacterium
TTTATCCTCTATTATATGTTGTTCCTTTTTGTGATAATAATCAGTATAATTTTGAAATCGACAAAAATGTAACACTATGGAGCTGAGGAAAATTCATACGGGCGAAAAGTTGATTTTCTACTCGCCATCACTTGAAACGAAATTGGATATTAATATAGCTGGTTTCTCTGTTCCAGCTGGCTTCCCATCTCCAGCGGACGATTACTTAGAGCCCAAGCTCGACCTAAATCAATTACTAATCAAGCACCCATCGGCTACTTTTTTTGTGAGGGTCCAAGGAGAATCAATGATAAACGCTGGTATTCATAACGGCGATATACTAATTGTAGATAGAGCTTTGGAACCCAAAAACGGGGACATAGCCGTTTGTGTTGTCGATGGCGAATTCACCGTGAAAAGACTGCAAATAATTGAAAATGAACTATACCTTGCCCCTGAAAACGGGAACTTTAACCCAATAAAAGTGACCGAATTTCAGGACTTTAAAGTATGGGGTGTAGTGACTTTTGTGATTCATAAACCTTAGTACCACGATGGTTGCGCTTGTTGATTGTAATAATTTCTATGTTTCTTGCGAAAGAGTTTTCAATCCGAAGCTTGAAAAGCGCCCCGTTGTAGTGCTATCGAATAATGATGGCTGTATTATTGCCCGCTCAGAAGAAGCAAAAGCACTTGGGATACCTATGGGGGCTCCTTTATTCCAATTTAGGGAATTCTTGGAAAAGAACAAGGTAATAGCATTGTCATCGAACTACACCCTGTATGGCGACATGTCGGAAAGAGTAATGAATACCCTTGCAAAATTTACTCAAAGCATCGAAATATACTCAATTGATGAGGCATTTTTGGATTTGTCTCGTCTTGCATTTGTCGGAAACGATACGGAGAAATTATACGAATACGGGATGAGTATTCGAAATACTGTTTTGAAATGGACTGGAATTCCAGTTTCGATTGGAATTGCTCCCACAAAGGTACTTTCCAAAGTCGCTTCAAAAAAAGCCAAAAAGAGCACTGGTGTTTGCGTTCTTAACGATGAAGAGACAATCAAAGAAGCACTTTCTAACTTTGATGTGGAGGATATTTGGGGGATTGGCAAAGCCTATTCTAAATTCCTTAAGAAACATCACATAAATACAGCCTTAGAATTTGCTAATGCGCCAGACCAATGGGTACAAAAGCACCTAACCATTGTAGGGTTGAGAATAGTAAAAGAGTTGCGTGGCGAAAAATGTATCAGTGTCGAAGAGGAACCTATTCCAAGGAAATCTGTATGCTCCCAAAAATCCTTTGGAGAGCCACAATCAGACTTCTTTACTCTATACAATGCTTTATCTTCCTACATCGACTCTTGTGCAATGAAATTGCGTAATCAAGAAAGCGTTGCAAATATAATGGGAGTCTGGCTCGCCACTAATCCATTCAATTTGAACGAACCTCAATACTTTCAGAGTAAATTTATCAACTTGCCTGTGCCAACTAACTTCACCGTAGAATTATTGCGATACGGTTATGCTCTGTTGAAGGATATTTATCGCGAGGGTTACAGGTATAAAAGAGTTGGCGTCCTTTTTAGCGGATTAGCCCCAGATAACGCATTGCAATACAACTTATTCGATAATCTACAAAGAGACAAACTTTTACGTTTGATGGAGGTATACGACACTATAAATCGAAAATTTGGCAAAGGAACAATCAAATTCTTTGCTCAAGGCACAAATCAAGAATGGAAAATGAAACAAGAACACCTTTCTGAGAATTTTACCACATCTTGGGAAAATATTCTCACTATTCAAGTCGACAAACAAATTTTACCAAAACTTAAGGAGAAGTAATAATGAAAGTTTTGGTCTTGTGTACAGGAAACTCTTGCAGAAGCCAGATGGCAGAGGGATTTCTCAAGCATTTCGATTCTACTCTCAATGTCTTTTCTGCCGGAACATACCCGGCAAGCCAAATTAATCAATACGCCGTGCAAGTGATGTATGAACTCGGCATAGATATCTCTTCGCAGTATCCAAAAGATGTTTCCCTCTTTCTTAACGATGAGTTTGATTACGTAATTACTGTTTGTGATAATGCAAGAGAAACTTGTCCAACATTTCTCGGGAAGGTCAAAAATCGACTCCATATTGGATTCGAAGACCCAGCAGAAGCGAAGGGGACAGAAGAAGAAGTGATCCCTGTTTATAGAAAAGTTCGCGACCAAATTAAAGATGCATTCTGGAAACTTTATCAAGAAAAGTTACGTAGTTAACATCTGTAAAATCTTACTTTATTAAATGACATCTGTGTGAAACTTAAATATTTATTTTTCGGAATTTTTATTCTTGCAGTTCACATACTTATTAGCTTTGTCGTGCAAATTGCTAATTTCAGCTCAAACTATTTTTTTATTATTTCTGATTTCCTATTCATTTTTTTAATTAGCTTTTGGATAACAATTGAAATCATAAATAATAAACCCAAAAAATTTACATCCGCTTCAAAATTTGGGGAAATATTTTTAAAGAATACCAAAACAATCTCGGCACTAATTGTGACCCTTTTAGGATTGAACTTGGTACTTTACTTCGAGCACATTCTTCCTTTTGGAGAAATTTTAAACTGGCTCGTAAGAGAGGTCATTTTTATCATCTTGGTATCACTAACCTTTGTTTATATTTATTTCAAAGTTAATTTGTTAAGCCAAATAAAAAGCTTTAAGTATAAACACTACAATAGATTATTCTATTTCATTTTAATGCTTTATGCCCTTCTTCTGTATTTAAATTACTTCAGAGTTGGACAGATAGGGAACATAAGTTTAGAAAGCATCAAATTCATACTTGCAATTTCCTTAGCCTTGATTTTTTTGGTTCAATTGAAGATAAAAACTTGGCTTCCATTATCTCCAAGACCAATACAAAAAAGTATTTTATGGTTTTCTTTGCTATCTATTTTCTCTCTTGCAGTTTTATTGTCCACTTCTCTACAATTGCAAAATGAGGTCTTTTATTCCAAATTTTATTTCCATGAATTTGTGAAATTTCTTAGCATCTCGATGTTAATTACATACTTGCGAGTATTTCACGTTTCAGTGATTTCACTTCCTTTATCAAAGGTATTTGAACAAAAAGTATACGAAATCAACTCTCTTTCATACCTAAATAAAATTGTCAAAAATTTTAGCAACTTAGATTACATTTTCCAAACGATTGTCGAGCTATCTTCCAACTCTATGCGCCAATCTATTGCTTGGATACAGACATACAATTCATCAAATTTCTCCTCACTACATTCTTTATATACCTCTAGTAAAGACTTATCTATTAAAATTACCGACAACAAACACCTACAAGACATAATCCATAAAACACATACACCAACTATAATTCCTTCAATTACTGACGTTTTACAACAAAATCCACTTAAAAAACAGGAAACGCTCTTTGAGAGTCTGTGCATCATTCCCATAAATTTTAAAGAGAATTTAATTGGACATCTAATCGTAGCAAATGAAAATTCATATTTTTTTGATGAAGATGACTTAAATTTACTAATAACTTATGTCGAAGCTCTTTCGATTGCAATTGAAGGGAATTACCTTTTGATTGAAAAAATCGAGAAAGAGAAATACAAAAAAGAGCTTTTGATAGCCAAAGAAATTCAAAATCATTTTCTTCCAAAAAATCTTCCAAATTTATCTAACCTTGAAATTGAAGTTTTATTTAAGCCGTCGGAAGAAGTTGGTGGAGACTTTTACGATTTCATTCGTATCGATGAGCACAAATTGTTGGTGCTAATAGGCGACGTCTCTGGAAAAGGAATGAGCGCAGCTTTGTATATGGCTTTACTAAAAGGAATTATTTTATCTTTCAATAAGAATACGTTATCGTTACAAAAGTTATTCTCTCATATTAATAACTCATTATACAAGAAAATCGAGCCACAAATACACATAACTTTGGCAGGTTTGCTACTCGACTTCGAATTTAGTAAATTCGAATTCATCAGAGCTGGACATCCACCCTTAATTTTTAAAAACACTCAAGGTATTTTTGAATTAAATCCTCAAGGGATAGGCATTGCTATTTCAAATACAAATTTTTTCGAAACTAAAACGCAGGTCTTTTCCCAAAAATTCGAAAAAGATAATTATTTCTTGTTATATACTGATGGATTGCCAGAGGTCTTGGGTCGGAAACATTTAAAAATGGGCATCAGCAAAATGAAGCAAATTTTGGAAGAAGTTTACGATAACAACATTCATACAAACAAATTAATGGAAAAAATTTTCAAAGAGATTCAAAAATTCGGAACAGAATTTGAGGACGACTTAACCTTGGTTATTATCAAAACATAAATGGGAGAAATTATGGATGTTAAATTTAGAGTTGAAAGTGAGAGATTCGAAGATATTAAAATTTTTAAACTTTTTGGCATTCTTGATGCACACACAGCACCAATAATGGAAAAAGAGCTAAACCAAACCATCGCAGATGTTACTTATAAAATAATAATTAACTTAAAAAATCTTGAATATATAAGTAGTGCTGGTTTGGGTGTTTTTATGGAATTTATCGAGGAAATCCGAAACAACAATGGTGATATCAAATTCGTCGAGATGGAAGAGAAAGTATTATCTATTTTTGAGTTACTCGGTTTTCATCTGATTTTCGATATTTTACCCTCTAATAACGAAGCTATAAATTACTTAAAAAACAATAACTTAAGAAGAAATGTTTGAGATTAAAAAAAGCTTACTTATATATTCAAAGATTTCCGAATTGGACCAGATACATAACTTTGTCAAGGACTTATCCAAAAATATTCCTTTGAATGATAATCATATTTACCATTTAACTCTTGCCCTCGAGGAAGCTTGTGTCAACATTATGAAGCATTCTTACCACAACGACCCTACAAAAACCATCTCAATCGAAGCAACTTTTAAAGAGAATGAACTTACATTTAAGATAGAAGACAATGGGCCAAGCTTCGATCCTAGGTCCATTTATGCTGTCGAAGAAAAAAAATTACAAAAAAATATCAAGAAAGGGGGCTGGGGAATTTTGTTGATTAGTCGTATAATTGATAGAATAGATTATATACCAAAAAATCAAAGTTCTCCTTACAATCAATTAATACTAACGAAGATTTTAGAATAAACTAAATTTTGTAATTTAGTGATTTATTTTAGAAATATTGCTGTAGAGTAATGAAGGGTTTTATTATTGGAACTGGGGTAATATTAGGCTTAACTCTTGGGTTCATACCCAAGCTTTATGAAGCAAAACCAAGATGGTGGAAACTCTCCGCTGTTATTTTTTTGCTCATTGCAATTCTTTTAACGTTTGTTCCTTATGTCGCTTCAAATTTTGCAACATTTAAATTTATTTCTCAAAATATTCCAAATTTTTCTGGACCACTGTATTTCAAAATAAATAGTATTAACATTAATCAAGATTCACTCGGCTCGAATTCATACGAAATTGTGATATCCAATCCAAACAATCCATCTGCTAAAGAAATTTTACTTGTGCCCAGTAATATGATCAATAATAGTTTCAAACTTCGGGATAAAATGATTGCTGAGGTGTCCTACGACACCCAAGGCAAAAAATTTATATTTTCTAAAGTTGTTGCTTCGAATCCTCTGCTCGTTTTGCCTTACGTTCCTCAATTGGGTGAGCAGATAAGAATTATGAACTTGCATGTTCCTTGCGCCTGGGTTGCTGTAATTGCATATTTTATATCAATGTTCAACTCAATACAATTTCTACGGACAAAAAAGTTTGAGTATGATGAGATTTCATCTTCCTCTGCCTTCTTGGGTTCTCTTTTCGCTGTACTTGCAACCGTCACTGGAATGATTTGGGCAAAAATCAATTGGAATTCCTTTTGGAATTGGGATCCCCGTCAAACTTCAATCTTCGTATTACTGTTAATTTACTTCGCTTATTTCATCTTGAGACAAAGCATTGAAAATTATGAAATTAAAGCTCGATTAAGTTCTGTTTATTCAATTATTGCGTTTATAACTGTACCATTCCTTGTTTTTATCATGCCACGGCTTCTCGAAGGCAATCATCCCGGTTCAGCTAATAGTCCAAATATTGGTCCAATTCTTAGTTCCCAAGAAAACACTCTAAGCATTTTGCAAACTCTAGGTTTTAGTCTCGGCTTCTTGTCTTTTACTTTGCTTTTCTTTTGGTTGTTAAATATTCGTGTAAGGATTTTAAAAATTAATAAATTAATATTACTTCGGAGGAAAAATGGTAGACTTTCTAGTTAAAAATCAACTTTATATTGTTTTGATTATCGCATTAATTATCTGGCTGGGTCTTTTGTATTATCTTTTTTACCTCGACAGAAAAGTTACATACATTGAAAATAAAACAAACATTATTTCCAACAAATCAGAGGATAAACAATGAAAAAATACATATTGATTGGTGGGATTGCTATCATTTTCCTTACCCTACTTTTACTTTCATTCAACAGAAGTGTTATTGAGTACACAGACTTTCAAAATGCTGAGAAATTAAATAGAAAAGTTCAAGTTGTCGGCACTCTCGTCAAAGAAATGCCCGTCAACTACGATCCGAATACAAATTATTTAGAATTTTATATGAAAGACAAAAAGGGTACGATCAAAATTGTTCGCTTTAATGGACCTCAACCCAACAATTTTACAATAGCGCCAGAATTTGTCGTAAAAGGTAATATCGAAGATACCATTTTCCTTGCAAGTCAAATAATCACCAAATGTCCTTCGAAGTACGAGGGCGAATTAGAAAATTTAAAAAAGTGAGGTTGAAATGTTTGGAAAGTTAATAATATATATATCCTCATTTACATTTTTTTTGTCGTTTTTGTTATTTATTTTCGCAGAGTACTACCAAAATCATAGATACTTAAAATATGCGAAAATTAGTTTTTTTACTGCAACTGTAAGTGTTTTGCTTGCTTCACTATTCCTCATTTTTAACATTTTCTCACATAATTTTACTCTAACTTATGTTTGGAGTTACTCTTCGCGGAATCTGCCTTATTTGCTATTACTTTCTACATTTTATGCCGGGCAGGAAGGTTCTTTTCTACTTTGGGCACTGTGGATGTCACTTGTGGGGCTTTTCTTCTTTTACTATCTCAAAAAGCATCAACTCGGTTATTTACCATTATCCTTTTTCTCGCTTGCTGTGTTTTTCATTATATTAATTATTATTTTCAAAAGTCCATTTGAAAGTATCTGGGAATCATTCCCAGAGAGCAATATGCCAAAAGATTTTATACCACCCGACGGTAGGGGTTTAAATCCAATACTTGAAAATTATTGGATTGCAATACATCCTCCAATTCTTTTCCTTGGTTACAGTTTAGTTACTGTTCCTTTCGCTCTTCTTTTGACAAGCTTTTTGGAGAAAAATTTCGACAAATTTACAATAGCTGCATCATTCTGGTCATTAATAGCTGCTGGCATCCTTGGCTTGGGAATAATGCTTGGTGGATTCTGGGCTTACGAAACTCTTGGTTGGGGAGGTTTCTGGGGTTGGGACCCTGTTGAAAACTCTTCCCTTGTTCCTTGGATTTTTGTAACTGCCTTGGTTCACACTCTACTAATTCAAAGGATTAAATCAAGCAGTTTTAAAATGAGCTTTCTACTCTCCTG
>JBKBVP010000052.1:0-7591 GCA_046289495.1 Candidatus Kapaibacteriota bacterium
AAGGCAACAGAGGTAGACGATAAACTTCCTTTGTGAAACCAAGCAAAGACATAACATATTTGACGGGGATTGGATTTGGCTCGATGAAATTCAATTCCATCAGTTCGAGCAATTCGTAATGAATTTGACGGGCTTTTTCGAATTTATTTTGAAGGGCAAGTCGGACCAGGTTGGAAAATTGCTTTGGTGCATAGTTAGAGATAACAGAGACGACACCTTTGCCCCCGAGGGCGATAATCGGAAGCGTCAGGGCATCGTCGCCCGAGAGGACTACAAAATGCTTAGGTGCATTGGCAATTATTTGCATAATCTGCGAGAGGTTGGCCGAGGCTTCTTTCGTGGCAACAATATTTGGGCAATCGTTTGCAAGTTTAATTTGAGTTTCAGCAGAGATATTTATACCTGTCCTTCCGGGGACATTGTAAAGAATTATTGGTATATCGACCTGTTGGGCAATCAGGCGAAAATGCTCGTAGAGTCCGTTTTGATTAGGTTTATTATAGTAAGGAGCAACCAGAAGACAAGCCGAGGCACCATGTTCTTTTGCAAAAATCGTCATATTCAAAGACAATTCAGTTTCGTTTGTACCGGTGCCTGCAATTACCGGAACCCGCCCCTTTGTATGCTCGACTGCTTCGATGATAATTGCTTGTTTTTCCTTGAGCGTGAGAGTGGCGCTTTCTCCTGTTGTGGCGCAGACAACGATGCCATCGACGCCATTTTCAATTTGGAAATCAATCAGTTTCTTCAATTTTTTGAAATCGACCTCGCCTTTGCTTGTCAGTGGTGTAATTAATGCAGTGAAAGTCCCCTTTGGGGTAAAACTATTCATACGTATCCTCTGAAATTACACTCAATCAATTTTCAAAATCTCTTGATTAAAACTTGGTAAAATTAACTAATTTTTTTAAAAAATAAAAATTCTTAAAGATTTAGAAACAAAAAAATTAAATTTATCATTTAACATTTTCATCTCTATTCCTAGTTACTTCAAACTGAGTTTAAAATACTCCGAGAAAAATTGTTTCCTTGCATCTGCAACTTGTTTTGTTAGTTTACCATCCCGATTTTCAGGAATTTAATAAAACAAGTTTGTCGAACCTAAATCTAAAGTTAGATTGACAAAATAATCTTTAGCACGTATCGTTTTTTTGTTTTTAAAAAGGGTCCAGCTATGATCAAGAAACATATCATTTTATACATTTTTATTATTTTTTCAAACTTTTTTGCGATTAAAGCCCAGGATGCTGTAATCTCTATATCTGGAAAGGTCATCAATAGCAACGATGGAAAGCCGATTCAAGGCGTTACAGTAGTAGTCGAGGGTACCAGTAAAGGAGCCTACACCAATAACGAAGGAAAGTTTCAAATAAAAGGGTTGGAACCTGGTGTTTATTCGCTACGTTTTTCCTCAATTGGATTCGAAACGTTTGTCAAATCGAACATTTTTGTTACCAACGTCAAGCCAGTTTTCCTGGAAGTGGAGTTGGTCGAAAAGGTAATTAATATCGAAGGTGTCGAAGTACGCGGAAAATATTTTGAACGATTTATCGAAACAACCACAAGCACAAGTACATTTAGCTCCGAAGAAATTCGCCGAACGCCAGGTGTACAGGAAGATATTGTTCGTGCTACTGCTTTGCTTCCCGGAGTGGCTGTAACTTCTGTTGGTCGTAATGACTTAATTGTGCGTGGTGGTGCTCCGTTCGAAAATCTATTCATCGTCGATAACATAGAAATACCGAATATAAACCATTTTGGTTCTCAAGGAACCAATGGCGGTCCGCTTGCTATAATTAATATCGACTTTGTTAAAAATGTACAATTTAGTGCTGGTGGCTTTGGAGCAAAATTCGGCGACAGGACTTCATCGCTCACTCAGATTACATTATACAATGGCAACGAGGACAAATTCGGTGGCAAAGCTGTTCTCTCTGCAACTGGTTTTGGCGTAAATATCGAAGGTCCTCTCAACAACAAAGGTAGTTTCTTCTTTTCTGCAAGAAGAAGCTATCTCGACCTTATCTTCAAACTGGCAAACTTTGCCTTTATCCCCGAATATTGGGATTTCCAAGGAAAGTTAAATTATAAACTCGACGATAGAAACACACTATCTTTCCTAACTATTGGTGCCCTGGATTTCGTACGGCTAAATAATGACAATAATGACAATACTTACTCAAACAGTAGGGTGGCTGTCCCAGAGCAGAAACAATATTTCTCTGGTTTAACTTGGAAACACATCTTCGAGAATTCGATACTTAGTGTCACTCTCGGTAGGACCTACACAAAATTCAACACATTTCAAAATGATTCCAATCTTGTGCAGATTCTAAAAAATAACTCTGTCGAGGGTGAAACATCGCTCAAAGCAGATCTCGAAGTGAAACTTTCGAACATCTTTAACCTTTCTCTCGGTAATCAAGCAAAATTCGGAACAAAATTGAGCTACGATATAATTATCGATGGACGATATCGCTTCGACAACCAAGGCAACCCATCTCCATATCAAGTTGATACCACCATAAAAACCATCAAAAATGCAACCTATATTAATCTTGCAACTTCAATTGGAAGACATAGAGTCTCTCTCGGTGTACGTGGAGATTATTTTAGCTTCACGCAGACGAAATATTTTCTCTCTCCGAGGGTATCTGTGTCCTATATGATTAATCCCGTCTCCACAATTGTGTTTAGCTTAGGGCGCTACTATCAATCCCCTTCGTACATCTGGTTGGTCGGTTCGCCGAATCAGAAGCTCAACCCAATACGAGCCGACCAAGTGGTACTCGGCTATGAACACACTCCATTCGAAGATTTGAAAGTGCAATTAGAGGTATATTACAAAAAGTACGCAAATTACCCTGCAAGAGTTTTCCGACCGCAGGCAGTCCTCTCACCAAGCGGTTTCGACGACGTGAGCACAGATATCCCCTATGGTATTGAACCGTTGGTCTCCGAGGGAACCGGATGGTCCAGAGGAGTCGAACTTTTAATTCAGAAGCGATTCAATCCCAAATTACCTTTATACGGATTGATGAGTGTTACAGTCAGTGAAACAAAGTTCGCTGGTTTGGACGGAGTGTTGCGCACAAGCACTTACGACAATCCATTAATTTTCAATATTGCACTCGGCTATCGAATCAATCCAGAGTGGGAGATAAGTTACAAATATCGTGCTGCTATTGGAAATCCTACGACTCCATACCTTCCCAATGGTTTGAAGGACTTTGCTCAATACAACCAGGGTAAAAGGCTTCCCATCTTCCGTCAGACTGATCTTAGAGTGGACAAAAGGTGGTACTTGAAAAACTTTAACATTGTCACTTATTTAGACATCCAGAATCTATTTTCTACTAAGAACAAGACAGGGGTGCGTTGGGATTATCGAAATCAAAAAATTGAATATTTCGAGTCTTTTGGTATTCTGCCAAGCATTGGCGTTTATTTTGAATTTTAAACTCACCCAAAATTTCATTTTTTCCTATTGATTTAAGCTAAATCTAAAATTAGTTACTACATATCATCGATGAGAATTATTCCTTTAATTCTCATATACATAATTTTGCTTCGTCGACAAATATACCTCCTAAACTGCAAAGTACGGCCATAAACATCAACTCTTTTTAAATTTAGTTCTTTTTTGGTAATATTATATTTTTGTATTTAACCAAAATTTAAAAGTTGTCGAATATGAAACATTATCAAGTAGCCATAATAGGTACTGGACCAGCAGGTTTAACTGCTGCAATTTACGCTAGTCGTGCTCTACTTACAACAGTTATTTTCGAGGGAATGCAGCCAGGAGGGCAATTGACAATAACTACCGAGGTTGAAAATTACCCGGGCTTCCCCAATGGTATTAAAGGACCCGAATTAATGGAGCTCTTCCGACAGCAAGCTCAAAGATTTGGAACCGTTACACTCTTCGAAACTGTAAAATCTGTGGATTTTGCCCAACACCCATTTAAACTCTTTACCGATGTAAACGAAGAATACACTGCCGATGCTGTTATTATCGCTACTGGTGCCTCCGCCCGCAGGCTCCAAGCAAAGGGAGAGGACATCTATTGGGGATTTGGTATCTCCGCCTGTGCTACCTGCGATGGGTTCTTCTACAAAAATCTTAAAGTATATGTTATCGGGGGTGGCGACTCCGCTATGGAAGAGGCTCTATATCTTACTCATTTTGCTTCAAGTGTCACAATTATCCATCGCAGGGATGAATTTCGTGCCTCCAAAATTATGGTTCAAAGGGCTAAGGAAAATCCCAAAATCGATTTCCTCCTAAATACGGTCGTAGAGGAATTTCTTGGCGAAGAAAAGCGTGGAATTAAAAAACTAACGCACATTCGAGTCCGTAATGTAGTTACCAACGAAGAAGATATTCTCCTAGCCGATGGTGTCTTCTACGCTATTGGTCATACGCCGAACACAGAGATATTCAAACCATTCATCGAGACCGATGCAAATGGGTATATTCAGACCAAGGGCAAAAGTTCATACACAAATATTGCCGGTGTTTTTGCGTGTGGTGACTGTCAAGACCCAACATACCGACAAGCCATCTCCGCCGCAGGTAGCGGTTGCATCGCAGCCATTGATGCAGAAAGATGGCTCTCGGAACATTATTCAAAACTTAAATAAGGCGAGTGTGAGTATGGTTATTTGTTTTATACTCTTTTTGTATATTTCAGCCTCAAATGTTATTTATGCTGAACTTCAAAATTTTACCTTCGTCGATGCGATGAAATTTCCAAGAATAATGCATCAAACTATTTCGGACGACGGTCTTTGGGTAGGGTATTCTTTGATCCCAGAACGTGGCGATGCTGTTTCCTATATAGTTTCGACCGAAGATACTACAAAATTTAGATTCGAAAGAACAACAACTCCTAAATTTTCACCCAACTCTCAATGGGTAATTCTTAAACTTCTCCCCAAAGCCATAGAAAAAGAGAATGCCGAGAAGGAGCCACCGCCCGAAGGCTACTTGCTGTTCAACCTAAAATCACAAACGAAGCATACATTCGAAAACACCAAAAGTTTTACTTTCTCCAACGACTCTCGCTGGCTTGCTATTCATTTCAAGGAAAGCCAAGCAATCGCCAAAGACTCTGCAGCAAAAAAAATTGGCTCAATTTTGACTTTGTTCGACCTCGCTACGTTCAACCAGCTCGACTTTAATTATGTCTCTGAATTTTCTTTCGACACGCTCTCCCAATACCTTGCTTACGCGGTTTGTGAACCTGCAGGCAAAAAAAATGGTCTATACATCTTGAGTTTGACAGGCGAGTTTAGCCTTCCAATTAAAGCTGATGTAGATTCTGGTGTCTATATTTCATCTCTGTCCTGGAACAAAGTTCGCCAAGGAGTAAGCTACATTAAATCCTATGAAATTAAGGGAACAAAAATCGACTCTACAATGCTTTGTTATCTAAATGTACCCGTCTTTAACCCCCAAATTCTTGTTGATTTTAAGCAGCTTCCCGAAGGTTGGTATCTCCCTTCGATAAATGAACTAAAATGGAGCCAGGATGGCGATAGATTATTCTTTGGAATTAAGCCGATGATGGATACCAGCATCGACAAAAGTAAAATCAAATTCAACGATACAAATTTTTTCGAGATTAATACAATTTTGAAAAATGCCGACTATACACTTTGGCACTGGAACGACCCAAAAATCAAATCGAATGAAAGAAGATGGTGGGAAAACAACAAGGACCGAAAATTCCAATGCGTGTATAATTTTAACACCAAAAACTTTATTCAACTTGCTGACCTTAATTTGCCAACAGTCGATTTTGTAGACAATCCATTATACACAATTGGCTACGACCCGAACCCCTATTCCAAGGAATCCACTTGGGAGGGAACATATTACGACTTATACCTGATAAATTTGAACACCGGAGAACGAAAATTAATCGCAAAGAGAATCAATGAACCCGCTAATCTTTCTCCACAAGGCAAATTTCTTGTATTTTATAAAGATAAAAATTGGCATCTCTACGACCCGAAACTCGACACGCTTGTAAACCTTACCGCAAAGATGAAATATGCATTCTACGATGAGGATTACGACATGCCCTCGCCTCCTCCAAGTTATGGCTTTGCTGGTTGGTTCGAGAACGACAATGCCTTCCTACTTTACGATAAGTACGATATATGGAAGTTTTACTCCGAAAACTACGGCTACGTTTGCCAAACAGTGGTCTTTGGAAGGGACTTGAACCAATCGTACAGGATAATAAATTTAGACCCAGACAAAAAATACTATAGTAGCAGTGATACAGTGTTGCTTTCTGCTTATAGTCACGACAAAAAATACACTTCCATTTATCTTCTCGAGTTCAAAATACTTGGACCACTGTCTCTATTGGAAGACCAAAAAAATTTTAAAGTCTTAAAAAAGGCTAATAATGCCGAAATGGTCTTTTTTTCAAGAGAGAGCTACGAGGAATTCCCCGACCTGTGGGTTGGAAATCTCGCACTCAACAGCGTAAAACGACTCACCGACCATTCCAGAGAGTTTCTCTCGAAATACAAATGGGGTACAACTGAGCTTGTACGATGGACCAACTCAAGAGGTGATACGCTGGATGGATTCATAATTAAACCCGCAGGCTTCGACCCAAAGAAAAAGTACCCTCTCGTGGTGTATTTCTACGAGCGATTTTCGCAGTTAATGTACAACTTTCAATTTCCTTACATTGGGCATCGACCCTGCTTTCAAATATATTCAAGCGAGGACTATATTTTCTTTTTGCCCGACATCAAGTATCAAGTTGGCAGCCCAGGCAATTCTGCTTTGGATTGCATCACCAGCGGTGTCAGACATCTAATTAACAAAGGTTTCATCGATACAACTGCAATTGGCATTATGGGTCATTCTTGGAGTGGTTATCAAACTGCTTATATAATAACGCAAACACCTCTTTTCGCAGCGGCAGTCGCTGGGGCTCCTGTTGGAAACATGACCAGCGCATACAGCGGGATTAGGCTCGAGAGTGGCCTTGCTCGGCAGTTTCAATATGAACGTTATCAAAGCAGAATCGGAGGAAACCTTTGGGATTCTTTAACAAACTACATTGAAAACTCCCCAGTCTTCAAAGCAAAAACTGCTTCCACTCCTCTTTTATTAATGTTTGGAGACAAAGACCAAGCAGTCCCTTGGCAGCAAGGAATTGAGCTATACTTGGCTCTACGTAGATTAAATAAGCCAGCGTTCTTCCTTCAATATCATAATGAAAAGCACTGGCCTGAGAAATTTCCAAATAAATTGGATTACGCAATAAAAATCAAAGAATTTCTCGACACATATTTGAAGAAAAAGACAGCTACGGATTGGATTCAAAAAGGGGAAAACTTAATAATAAAAGAATAAAAGGAAATTAGATGGAAATCGAAATCAAAGAAGTTTCGACCAGGCGAGAGAAGTTGCATTTTATCAAATCCCAGTGGAAGTTTTACAAAAACGACCCCAACTTTGTCCCACCAATCATAAGCGACAGGTTTAAATTGCTTGATACTGAACGAAATCCGTTCTATAAACATTCAGAATTGAAGCTATATATGGCTTTCGACC
>JBKBVP010000053.1:0-7587 GCA_046289495.1 Candidatus Kapaibacteriota bacterium
AGCGGTTTCAAAATAGTAATCATTTCTCTTTGAGTTCCTCTTTCCTTTGCTTTTCGTATTGTTGTATTTTGACCTTGTCTGGAGCAAGGACAATAGAAATTCTTTTGCCTTCGGCTTTAGTGGTCTGGTCCACTTTGCTTATATCGCTTAAAGCTTCGACAAATCTATTCAAAAGCTCCTCTCCAATTTCTTGGTGCATAATTTCTCGACCACGGAATACGACTGTGCCTTTCACTTTGTTACCGCTAAGTAGAAATTCCCTTGCGTGGCGGACCTTAAAATTGAAGTCGTGTGCGTCTGTCCGCCATTTGAACCGTATTTCTTTCAATTGTTGTTGGGCTTGTTTCTTTCGCTCTTGCTTTTCTTTCTTCTGTTGTTCAAAGATAAATTTACCATAATCGGTAATTTTTGCCACTGGTGGGTCGGCTTGTGGAGCTATCAGTACAAGGTCCAGTTCTCTTTGATACGCAATTGACAAAGCTTCGTTGGTTGGATAAATTCCAAGCATCTTGCCATTTTCATCGATTAGACGAACTTTTTCGACGCGGATTTCGTTATTTACTTTGAATTTAGAATCGGAGGCTTTCCCACGATATTGTGGTTTGAGAGGAGAGTTGTTCAAACTTTTCAATTATTACCTTTTGCTTGTTCATAATACTTCTTCATCAAAATGCAAAAATAAAAATAATTAACTTATCCATCTAAATCATTTTTTCTTAAATTACACTTCCAATATTTTATCCTTTTGCCATGAGAAAGATAAAATTTTTAAACTTACTTTCGATGATGTTCTCGCTTTTTGCTTTACTATTGTCTTTAATATTAGTCATCGACATATTTTATAAATCTCCCGAAATTATTTTTGGTAATTTTCTATCCCCACAATTTTTGATTTTTATCTTTTTGGTGGCTGTTTCTTTCACTAATTTCAGACTAGCTAAAAATTATGATTCGATAAGTGAAGAGCTTGAACTTAAAAACACCCTCTTCGAAGGAGCAATGGAAAGTCCAACCATCGGATTTATTCTTACAAATTCAACTGGAGAGGTAGTCAAATGCAATGCATTTGCGAAAGAATTTTTTGGTCTATCTTGTGTAGAGAGACAAAATATTTTCGACCTTCTTAACCTTTATGATATTTCAATTGATAATAACGTAACTCATAATGAGATATCGTCTTTTAGCGATTATGAAGTTAAAATCCACGGTGAAAAGAATAAATATATAGATCTTACAATTTTTAAGGATAAGGAAACCGAAACTTATTTTATACTTTTTATCGATAAGACGAAGCTTTTTGAAATTAATAACATTTTGTACATACGAAAGAGATTATTGGAAGCGATGGAAGAGGCTGTTGTCTTGGTTGACAGCGAAGGAAATATTGTGGAATTTAACGAGAGCTATTGTAAATTAACCAAAACCCCCAAAGAAATACTTTCGAAGGGTAAGATTTTGGACTTGTTTGAACCGGGTAGATTTTTTAGTGAAATATTAAATGAATGGAAAGAGAACTACCTTAACAAATTAAATCACATTTTAAAAACTGGTGATATATCACCTTACGAGGGTAAAATACTAAAGTTTAATGTAGCCAAGGAGAAAAAGCACTACCGACAGAAAATTTTTAAGGTCGATTTGGGCGAAAAGGACTACTTGATAGGTAGTATTACATTTGATGTCACTGAATTAGAAAATTTGTTAGAAGAGGTGAAAAATGCAAATACAATCCTTGAGCAAAGAATTGAAGAAGCAAAGAAAGAATTGGAACTAAAAATTCAACAATTGGATAAAATTAACGTAGAACTCAGAAATGAAATTGAATTAAGAAGGAAAACAGAGGAGCAGCTTAGACATAGTGAGGCTAAATATAAAAACTTTATCTATAATCTACCCGTCGGTGTTTATAGAAGTACATTTGATGGTGAAATTGTCTTAGCGAATGAAAGTCTTGCAAAAACTCTCGGATGTAGTTCAGTTGAGGAATTATTACGCTCCTCGGCTTTTGATTTCTATCTGGATAGAAGTCAACGTTCCAAAGTTTTGTATTTGCACTCTTCGGAAACACAAGGGCTTTTAAAAGTTGAAACCGAGATGATAACCAAAGATGGGAGAAAAATCGTTGTTGAAGATTACGGTAAAAGTAGTTTGGACCCCGAATCTATGAAAATTTTCTTTGATGGGATTATTATTGATGTTACCGAAAAGTTCAAGGTTCAAAAGGAATTGGAAAAAAGGGAGAAGCTCTTTCGACAGCTCTTTGAAAGATTAAACGAAATTTTGATACAAGTGAATACTGATGGTTATATTGAATTGATCTCACCCTCGGTTTCAAAAGTATTAGGTTACTCCCCGAAGAATTTACAAGGTAAGAACTTGGCTAGTTTACTTGAAAAACCCGAGTGGATGAAGAAGATATTTCAAATAGTCAAGGAAAACAACCAGGCAAACGAGATTGTTTTGCCATTTCTAACCAAGGATAACAATGTACGATTTTTGAAAGGTGATTACTTTATGTTCAAAGATGAAGTTTCGGGAACAAAAATTATTGAAGCTTTGCTGCGAGATGTAACAGAGGATTTAGAGAACCAAAATTACGTAAACTCAATGTTTTATATTTTTCGCACATTCAGTGCTGAAAAAGACATTTTCGAAATTGCCGATAATATTTATAAAACATTACAAAACTTGACAATTGTACCAAATTACATTTTCGCTCTCAAAGTACCAGAGACAAACTGTTTGAGAATTATCAGACATAACGACAGATACGGTCATCGCTTCATTAACATAAGTCTCGAGGACGAAAGACATCCACTAATTAAGTCCATAAAGCTGAGCAAGATAGCGGTTTTTGAAGAAAATGATTTAGCAGACTTTTGGTTCGACAAAAGGTTTCAACAACCTTCGTATCTTATTTCAATCCCTTTAACTTCTGGTCATAATCTTTTGGGTTTAATAGCAATATATACTTATGCTCAGGAATACAAATTGTCGAAGACAAGTCTCTATTTGCTTTCTGCATTGGCAGAACAAATTTCGCTTGGTTTGGAGAGAAAATTTCTTGCAGACCAACTTAAAATTCAGTTGAAATTGTTCGAATCTTTAGTCGAAACTATACCATATCCGATTTGCTATTCTGACCTGATAACCAAGAAATATAGATACTGCAACATCTCATTTGAAAATTTTGTGGGTCGGAAAAGAGAGCAAATAATAGGAAAAACCGTTGAAGAGGTTTTACCAAAGGAACTCTTAGATTTGATACAGGAAAAAGATGAAGAAATTCTAAAAGAAAACCGCAATCAGCTATTTGAGCTTAGGTTGAAAACCCATTCAAATGAGGAAAAAATATTTATCATAATACGCTCGCCTGTATTCATTCAAGAATTAAATGAGAAAGCTGTTGTTGAAGTATTAATCGACATCACTGAACGTTTGAATTATGAGTCTGAGCTAAAGAAAGCTTTGGATTATAATGAATTATTGCTAAACTTGGTTCCCTCTGCTTTGTTTACTTTCGACAAAGACAAAAGAATTACCTTCTGGAATAAACAAGCTGAAATCATCACTGGATACAAATCCGAAGAGGTTGTGGGAAACAAATGTTTTATTTGTGATGAAATAAATAAAACCAATCTTTGTCCTATAATTGATTATTCATTCGACCAAAATTACATTGAGAAAGAACAGAATTTTACCAGAAAGGATGGTCAGCAGATAGTCCTGTTCAAGAAAGCAACCACACTATACGATAAGGACAATAACATCATAGGAGGAATTGAAGCTTTCGAAGATATAACTTTGAGGAAACAACTTCAACAGCGATTAGAATATTTAGCAGAAACCAATTCTCGATTGACGGCAATTTCCAGCTTTGCAACAAATGTAGATGACGTTGAAACGCTCTACGATATAATTTTGCCAGTGGGACAGCAAATTTCACAATCCTCGGGCATTTGCTTTGTCGAACTTAAAAATGATTTTGGAAGGACTTTTGTATCGAGCATTATCCACTGCAAGATTAGTAGTTTGAGAGAGACCAGTAAAACATTGATTCCCATTGAAAAGTTCGTAAATACATATGTGGGAAAAATTTTTTTAGAAAAGGCTCCTTTAACTGTGGAAAATCCTGATGAAAGCAAAATTTTCGAGGAATTGAAGTTTTTGAAAAGTGAAAGATTTGTCGGGATTCCTGTCGAGAGTGGAGAAGAATTCTATGGCGTCTTGATTGCGTATGGTAAAGATACAGAATATATTGAGGAAGAGAAGATCTCACTTGAGAGACTCGCCTTGGTTTTTGCTACAAATTTAGATAGAATAAAGTATCAGCACGAGTTGCAAAGTATTTTAGACAAACAACTTCAAATAAATGAACTGCGTTCGAATTTTATAAACTTAATTTCACACGAATATCGAACGCCTCTTCAGGCAGTTATTCTTTCCACAGAGATACTAAGAAAACACCTCGAGAAATTAACTCCGGAACAGAAAGAAAAGCAATTCAAAATAATCGAGAAAGCGGTTTCAGATATGTCGCAAATGCTGGAAAATGTGATACTTTATAACAAATTGACTCAACCTACGGAAACCGTACAATTGGAAATTGTAAATGCTAAATCATTTTTCAATAGTTTAATACAAGATTTTCAATTATACTATCACGACAAAGCAAAAATAAGCTACCGATATGCATCGGCTTTAAACAAAATACGAGTCGACCAAAAACTAATGCAAATCATTTTTGCAAACTTGCTCTCAAATGCTGTTAAATATTCACAACCAAATTCAAAAATTGAGATTTCTGTGGAAATAAACGAAGAATCATTGTTGATTTCTATTAAGGATAACGGAATTGGAATAGATAAGGAGGAGATACAAAAAATATTTGAGCCCTTCTACCGGGGTAGAAATACAAAAACGATTGCCGGTACGGGTCTTGGGCTATCCATTGTATCGAATTCTGTAAAATTGCTGGGCGGCAAAATAGATGTCGAATCCGAAATTGGGCAAGGAACTGTTTTTGAAATTCGAATTCCTTTGATTTAGTGAATATCTATGGCAAGGGAATCTCTCTTGCATTGAAGTACTCCTTTAAGGTTTTTTCGATTATACTCTCATTCTCTGATAAAGTTTTGGTTTTATTGTTCATTGGATTTGTTGCGTTTTCGACAAAGTTTGTGTCTTGTGAATTTTTCTCGGCAAAAATTATTTCTAATTCAAAATTTTCGCCAAAGAATTCTTTAATGGCTTGTTTGAAGGCGCGCTTTTTGCTGGTGAGATTTTCGTATACTACCTCGTTTTTAGCAAGTACGAGGATTTGTTTCGTCCTAAATTCGATATCTATCAATCGGCTATTGTAAAATGATTTCAGACCATTTAATTTGTTGCCATAGATATTTAGGAATTCCTCCCATTTAGGATGTTCGGTTGTTAACGCTTGAGTTTTGTCAGAAGCACTATACTGTTCTTGCTTGATAGAAGGAGTTTCATTTGTAAGGAGGATAGGACTTGCCTTTTGTTTTATATTTTGGATTTCTTTAATTAGTTCGTTAAGCTCGATTATATTTGGCATTTCTATTATTTGCAGAAGCAAAAGCTCGACCCTAATTCTGGGGATGGAGGAAAATTTAATTTGTTGCTCAAAATTAGAAATAAGATTCATAATTCGCAGTAGGTCTTTTTCGTTAAATTTCCTAGCTTCATCTAAATATTTATTTAAGATAATACGTGGTGCATCGACTTTGTCTACATTTTGTGTTACTTTTAAATAGAAAATATTTCTAAAATGCTCAAGTAAGCCCACAAGGAATTCTGAATAGTCGTAACCATTTTTGGTTAAAGCCTCGCAAATCTCGAAGGCTGCTGCGCTATCTTTTTTGTGAAAAGCATCCGAGACCTTGAAGTAAAAATCGGAGTCTATTAAATGGAGTAGCTCACTTACCTTTTCATACAAAATTTCGTTTCCAGCAGAAGCAACAAATTGGTCGAATACACTTTGCGCATCTCGCATCGAGCCGTCTGCCTTTTTAGCAATGGTAAAAAGGCTCATTTCATCAATTTTGATACCTTCTGCCTCGGCAATTTTGGAGATTTGATCCCGTATTGTATTGACCTCCAATCGATGAAAATCAAACCTTTGACATCTACTTACTATTGTTGGTAATACTTTGTGTGGTTCTGTAGTTGCAAATACAAAAATCAGATGTTTTGGTGGTTCCTCCAATATTTTTAAAAGAGCATTGAACGCCGAGGTAGAAAGCATATGAACTTCATCGATAATGTAAATCTTGTACTTTCCAGCAATCGGTGGATACTTCGCATTCTCTCGTAAAGTTCTTATATCGTCAACGCTATTGTTCGATGCACCATCAATTTCTATAACATCCAAGGAACGACCCTCGAGTATACTTAGACAGGAATCGCATTGATTGCAGGGTTCTCCGTCAACAACATTTTTACAATTAACAACTCGGGATAGTAATCTTGCGGTGGTGGTTTTACCGACCCCACGTGGCCCAGTGAACAAGTATGCGTGATGAATCCTGCCAAAGCGTACAGCATTCTTAAGTGTTTGTGTTATATGCTCTTGGCCAATGACTTCATCAAACCTCAAGGGGCGCCATTTCCTTGCTGTAACTATAAATCCCATATCGTTTTGCATTTGTAAAAATTCAAATTAAAAAAATCACTTTGTTTAGCAAACTTGCTGATTGCTATTTTGAAACTATCAGTTTATTTTAAAATTTCATAATTTGCATTTTATTCGTCTCTTTTGGTTAATTAACTTTTAAGTATGAGAAAAGAATTAACAATTTTCTTGGTATTATTTTTTTTGATTCTAAACGTGCAAAATAATTTTTCTCAGGAAAAGAGTATTTATTTGCGTTTTAGTAAAGGTGTGGAAAAGTCCGAAATCTTGGAAATTATCAAATCCGAGGGAATTAAGACTTTTAATCAGCTTTTACCCGAGGAATTATCATATACTGCAAAGCTTCAAAAAGGTGGGAGAACTCTAAGTGTGGACAATAGATTGAAAAAGGTACTTTTAGCAGAAGAACCATTGCTTCGAACTTATGAGCTTACTGTCGAAACAGAACTTAGCATTGAAAAATTTTGTAGTTATTTGCTAAAAAAATATCCACAGATAGAAATTGCAGAGCCAATCCTATCGAATGAAATTTTGGAGATACCAAACGACCCATTGGCACCATCGCAGACGATGCTATCGACGATAAAGGCTTTTCAAACTTGGGATAGTGTCAAAGGAGACACAAATGTTGTAATTGGAATTGTCGACAATGGAGTACTTCAAGAGCACGAGGATTTATCTGCCTCAATTGCGATTAATTGGTTGGAGATTCCCGATAATGGTATCGACGACGATGGCAATGGCTATGTCGACGATTATAAGGGATGCAATCTTGCATACGATTCTGAAGGTAACGGAGGCAACACATACCACCCATCTGACCACGGAACGGCTGTCGCAGGGATTGCTGGAGCTACAACCAACAATTCAAAAGGAATGGCTGGAGTTGGGTATAAATGTAGAATATTTCCCATAAAAGCTTCAAAGGTTACAAA
>JBKBVP010000054.1:0-7553 GCA_046289495.1 Candidatus Kapaibacteriota bacterium
TTCACATTCGTGAAAGTCACGATTACTACACTTTCAACGAAATATTAGTGAAAAACAAGGCAAAACACAACGCAAAACCAACCCATTCCCTCGAGGATATGCTATGCTTATCGCAACTGGTACCAAACAGAGTCCGCTTAAACATGGTGTACTACGAAGAAAAACCGATTGCCGGCTCCTGGCTTTTTATTTGCAATCCGAAGGTGGTACTTTGCTTCTACAACATGCTACTTTATGAATTCGAACATCTAAAACCGGTGTATTTAATAATGTACGAGACTGTCCGGTGGGCATTGGAACAGGGTTTCGAATGGGTCGACATTGGAGTCTCGCAAGACACTAAGTCTGCGGACCCAATGACCCCAGCGTTAAGTTTGATTCAGTTTAAAGAAAGATTTAACTCTCGTGGTATATTGCGAAGCACCTATCATTACAAGTTTCGAGATTAAATATGGATAAATCAAACCTCGACATTTTGTTCATTGCCCTGAATAAAATTCAATTTGATGCTCGACTATATAATTTTATCAATACTTTTCTTAGCTTGAACAAAACACTTGGTGCATTGACTATAGACTATCCGACTTTAAAGATAAGCAATCTAAAACACTGCAAAATACAAATCGAAGATAACTTAAGAACCATCACAAAAACACTTAAATTTTATAAACAAAGCCTCGACCACATAGGGAAATTTGAACCAAAATTCACAATTTGCTCCGATGTCTATTCACTTCCCGTAGGTGTAAAATTTAAAAAAAGGTATAATTCTGCTTTAATTTACGACTCTCGCGAGATTTACTCTTCCCTCGCATCTTTAAAAAATCACCCTTTGAAGCAATTTCTACTGAAACATTTCGAAGCTCACTACGTCGAGTATGTTGATAAAATAATCGTTACAGGCGAACTGGATAAAGATTTTCTCCTTACAAAATTTCCCAGCAAGCACATTACGGTTATCAAAAATTTTCCAAGAAGAGCTAATCAGATAAAAACTTTCGATATTAAGAACATGCTCGGTATCGCAAATGATGCAATCATAGCAATTTATCAAGGTGTGCTAATCGGGGGAAGAGGGGTAGAAATATCACTCCGCTCACTTCTGTACGACAACAAAATCCATTTGGTAATCGCAGGCGGTGGACCACTCGAAGATAGATTTAAATCATTAGCAAAAGAAATTGCTGTAGATAAAAGAACGCATTTTATCGGTAGTATACCATATTCGGAATTGATTAACTATACTGCTGCTTGCGACATAGGATTGTGTCTGATCGAGCCAATCTCTTTATCGTACGAACTTGCTTTGCCAAACAAATTGTTTGAATACATACAAGCTAAAATACCCATTGTTGCGACGAAATTAACAGCAATAGAGAAAATATTCGACCAGCACGATGTGGGTCTACTTGTGCAACCAAATATTTCCGCTCGTGAGCTTGCAAAAGTAATTAGATTTGTTGTGGAAAACTCTGATAAATATAAACAAAATCTCGAAAAAGCCTCGGGAGTTTTTGTTTGGGAAAACCAAGAGTCCAAAATCAAAGATTTACTTCAATGATATACCTTTTGTTAATACTCCAACAGTTTCTCGCTTCTACAACTCATATATTCGCAAAGACTCTCACACAAGATTTGCCTCCATCTCTTGTTTTGTTCTACAGGAGTTTATTTGCAATGATGTTTTATCTTATTTTGCTTTTGCTCAGAAAGCAAAAGCTTTTTGGAATTGAAAAAGGAGACTTTTATAAATTCATCATACTTGCGATACTAAATATACCGCTGAACCAATTCCTTTTCTTTATTAGCATAAAACTTACCACTGCACCGAATGTTGCTCTTGCCTATGCCCTAAGCCCAATCTTCATCCTCGTGATAGCCAAATTCGTCTTAAAAGAAAAGGTAACGATACTGAAAATTTTCGGAATACTCATAGCAATCACAGGAATAATCTTGATTTTAATTGAAAAGGGAATTTCTTTAAGGTCGGATTACTTCCTTGGCAACCTTTTAGCTCTTGTTGCAA
This sequence comes from Candidatus Kapaibacteriota bacterium, assembly GCA_046289495.1. Lineage (GTDB taxonomy): Bacteria > Bacteroidota > Ignavibacteria > Kapaibacteriales > UBA2268 > Naka2016. Next base: position 2,027 of record JBKBVP010000054.1, read on the forward strand.
GCGTATGCTGGGCAATTTATTCAACATATGGAAAACCCTTGATTCGCAAGTATGGAAGCATTTATACAACAGCTATGGCAATGATTTTAGGCTTTCTACTTTATTTACCGATATTTCTCACTGTTGGCAAAATAAATACTATGCTAAATTTAGAACCTAGTCACTGGTTTGAAATCCTTTATCTTGCGGTAATGACATCTGGATTTTCATATCTACTTTGGTATTATGCGTTAAAACGATTGCCAGCAGCAAATGTAGGTGTTTTCAACAACTTGCAGCCAGTTTTCACAACGACTTTAGCTGTGATATTTCTTAGACAGCACTTAACAAACACTTACCTTCTCGGCGGAGCGCTTGTCATTGCTGGGGTAACGCTCGCACAAGTAAATCACGTTGACGTCGAACCTCGTAAAGAATAACTCCAGCCGAGACAGAAGCATTCAAGGAATCAGTTTTACCATACATTGGAATTTTCACAAGTACATCACATGACTTCAAAATAGCTCGGCTTATCCCTTTGCCTTCGTTTCCAATAACAATTGTAATAGGAACATTAAAATTCGTGTTCCAAATATTCATCTCAGCATTTGGGTAAGTTCCAACCAACCAAAATCCCGATTGCTTTAACTTCTCGACTGCTTCGAAAGGCTTGTAGACTTTGGTTATCGGCAGATGCAGAATCGCTCCACTACTGGATTTCACAACAGTAGAGTTTATTGGAGCAGTATCTTTTGTAGTAACAATCAAACCATTTGCACCAGCGCATTCAGCACTACGAGCAATTGCACCAAAGTTTTGGGGGTCCTGTATCTTATCTAAGAACAATAATATTGGCAAATTAGTGTGTTCAAACGCTCTTGCAATTAGGTCGTCAAGTTCGAAATACTCAACTATACTCAAAAAAGAGACAATACCTTGTGTATTTTCCGTGTCGATTTTATTTTCCAAACTTTTGAACTTTTTCCTATCGAGAAATGACAATGGTATACGATGTTTTCTTGAAATCATAAGAATCTCGTCGATGTGTCTCCCAGTTGATCCGTATCGAATATAAATTTTTTCAACCTTCCACGGATAACATCGTAAAGCTTCAAGTACTGGATTTTTGCCGAAAATTATCTTTTCGAACTTCATTATGACCATTCTTAACTAAAATGAAAGACGCTTCCGTTGCCAAAACTTCCCTAAGAAATGTCGATGAAAAAGGTTTTGGTAGAGGAATGGGTTTAAGACCAAACTTGAATTTATATACTGGCCGAACAATGAAAAAATCAGAATGTAGAATAGTTAAACCAGAATTACGAACTGATGTTAAAAATTTCTTCACGGTTAACCTTATACTGCGCAATCTTTTAACCTCGTTCAAATCGGCCGAACGACCATTTTTGATTAAAGTATTCAATATAGAATCTGGCAACCAATGTATAAATGGTACCTTGCCAATAGAGATTTGCAAAAGATGTTGATGTCCACCAAAAGGAGAATAATATGGAGGAAACGTTACATAAAGCCAACCACTTGGCTTCATAATTTTTTTTAAATTTGTTAGAGCTATTAGAGCATCGTCTAAATGTTCAATAACATCTCGAAGTATGACTAAATCGAAACAATTTAACCAGTTAGATGGAATTTTGTCTTCGATTATGTTGTGGTTCACAAAATTTATTGAATAACCAAAATTTTTTGCAATTAGCTCGCCTGCATCGAGTCTGGTCTGTGCGATATCAGTAGCCAAACAATTCATAGCACCCGACTCTTTTATAGCAAATAGCACTCCGCCCTCTGCACTGCCAATTTCACACACAGACTTACCCTTCGGACTAAATCCCAAATGTTGCAAATGTGGTACGATGTATTCTTTACCCAATTTATACTGATACTCCCAGTAATAAGTATTGAAAGGGCTCAAACCAAGTTCATTAAACTGTTCTTCAATCACGGTAAAACCAAATAAGTAAACAAATTTAGTAACAAAACGTCTAACAATTTGATTAATTTTACATGCTATGAGAATTGCATATTTATCGACTTTTTATCCATTTCGAGGTGGTATCGCCCAATTCAACGCCAGATTATTAAAGCATCTTTCAAAGTTTGGCGAAGTTCGGGCTTATACATTCAAACGACAATACCCAAGGATACTCTTCCCTGGTCGCAGCCAGTATGTACTCCCAGAGGACAAACCCGAGGTGATTGAGTCAATTCAAATATTAGATAGCATAAATCCCATATCGTACTATAAAACAGCAAAAGCCATAAAGTCCTACGCCCCAGATATATTAATCACAAAATATTGGATGCCATTTTTTGCACCTGCGTTTGCCACGGTACTTAAATCTTTAAAGAGACAGACTTTCAATGTTTCGATAATAGATAACATCAGTCCTCACGAGCGATTTCCTTTTGCAAAAACGTTGAACAAATTTTATTTAAAACAAAATCACGTATTCATCGTAATGAGCAACGCAGTTTTAAGAGATTTAAAAAAAATCCTTACCCAAACAAATTATGTTTTAGTTCCCCATCCATTGTATGAAAACTTTGGCGAAAGAATAGAAAAACCCAAAGCAAGAAACATACTACAAATTAGCGATAATCGAAAAGTCCTGCTTTTCTTTGGGTTCATTAGGGAGTATAAAGGATTGGATTTACTTTTAGAAGCTCTTGCAATGTTGCCCGAGGAATATCATTTAATCATCGCAGGCGAACCTTACGTTTCTTTCGAAAAATACCAAGCAATGATTGAAAACTTAAATTTAAAAGGTAGAGTAAGTTTATTTGTTCGGTATATTTCGGATGCAGAGGTTCCGCTATTTTTCTCTGCCGCAGATGTATGCATACTCCCCTACAAATCGGCAACGCAAAGTGGCATTGTTGGTATAGCTTATAATTTTGATTTACCCGTAATTGCAACCGATGTGGGCGGCTTGGCAGAGATGGTCGAACCTTTTGGTACCGGAATTATCGTCAAAGAGCCAGAACCCAAGAGGATTGCAAATGCAATTACACTTCTTTTCGAGAATCCACGAGAAGAATACATAAAAGGAATCAAGAAATATAAATCTCAAGCTAATTGGGATTTTTTTGCTTCGAAAATTATTCAGGAGTACAATTATTTCAAAGCAGCAAGGAAATCAAATTGAACTTCTCACAATATCGTGCAGCCGCACGACACCTATACACTTGTTGTTTTCGTCCACAACTGGAAGGACATTGATTTGACTTTCTCGCTGTTCCATTAATGAAAGTGCCTCTCCAAGAAGAGTATTGTAAAGTACTTTAACTGGGTTCTTCGTCATTACATCAGCCACTTTCAATGAATTTATGTTATCGTGCTTTTGTAGAGTTCTTCTTACATCACCATCAGTAACTAAACCGACTAATTCAGTATTTTTCTCAACTACACAAACACAACCTAATTTCTTATTGGTGATTTCAATAACAGCATCTCTAAATGTGCTGTCTGGATAAATTAGAGGTAGATTATCCCCTTTGTGCATTACATCTTCAACTTTAAGAATTAAGTTCCTACCCAATTGTCCAAGAGGATGCTGGCGAGCAAAATCTTCGGCAGTAAAGTTTTTAATCTTCATTATACAAGCAGCAAGTGCATCACCAATTGCCAATGCGACCATTGCACTTGAAGTAGGTACGATGTTGAGCGGACATGCTTCTTGGTCTACCTTTGCAAGGATGGTAACATCTGATGTCTTAGCAAGGTATGAATTCTCACTTCCAACAATAGAGATAACCTTTGCACCACGATTTTTTAAATAAGGAACCAGTTGAACAATTTCTTCTGTGGAACCACTTTTTGAAAGCAGAATTGCAAGGTCGCCTTCGGAGACAATTCCAATGTCTCCGTGAAGAGCATCGACGGAATGCATAAAAACGCAGGGTAGACCAATGCTAAGAAAAGTTCCAGCAATTTTTCGGCCAATTATGCCACTTTTTCCCAGACCGGAGACAATAATTTTCTTTGCCGAGAGTATAAGCTCCAAGGCTTCGACAAAGTTATCATCAAGTGTTTCTTTTATTTTTACAAGTGAATTTATTTCTTTCTGCAAAGTGTCTTTTGCGAAAGAGAGAATGCTATCCCTATCCATACAGCCTCGAAATTAACCAGGTGGCCAAGAAAACTTTCGCCCACCTAAAAGATGCAAATGCAGATGATAAACAGCCTGACCTGCATCCTTGTTGCAATTTATGACCAAACGATACCCAGACTCCGATATTCCAAACTTAGTAGCCAACTGTTTTGCCACAAGAAAAAGCTTACCAATCAACGTAGCGTCCCCTTCTTCAATCTCGTTTACCGTTGGTATCTCCTTTTTTGGGATTATAAGGATGTGAACAGGGGCTTGCGGGGCGATATCCTTGAAAGCAAGCACGTCATTATCCTCGTAAACAATATCCGCTGGTATTTCCTTGCGTATTATTTTTGAAAATATTGTGTCTGCCATTTTACATCCATATATAATTGCAAATTATAAAAATTCGAGGAAAAGAGAGTAAAAAGTAATTACCAAATTTTACCAATTCTGGATTCAAGGTACTTTTCTTGTTCACTCAAAGGCAGAGCTGTAAGTAATTTAGAGCGAACAACAGAAGGAATCTCTCCAACTTGAATTGCTAAGGTGCCATCGAGTATCATTTGCATCAGTTCGATTTCCTCTTGATGTAGGACTCGGAGTTTATCTCCAATTGGCAACCAAAGCAGGTTGGCAAGAATTATCCCCCACATTGTGGCAATGAAGGCAGTTGCAATGTGTCGTATTAATACAGTGGGGTCGCTTCCAGCAGAGGAAAGAGTAGCAATCAGCCCCATCACAGTACCAATAATACCCATAGTTGGAGAATAACCCCCGAGCTTTTGAAAGAGAGTGATGTTTATATTGTGGCGTTCAGTAAGGTAGAGCATTTCACTTTCTGCCATTTTTTGCAAAGTCTGAGGGTCTGTTCCATCGATTAGCCATAAGAAAAGTCGCTTCATAAAGGGATGTTCAATTTCATCGAGCCTTCGCTCAATTGCAAGAATTCCCTCTTTCCGGGAGAAAGTGGATAAATCAACGAACTTATCAATAATTTCCCATCTGTCATATTTTTTTGGAAACAAAGCAATCCAAATTAACTTGGGCATACGAGCCATTACTTCTACGGATGTACCAGCAAGACCAGCTGCAAGCGTTCCACCGACAACTATTAGCAACGCTGGTCCCAGAAAAACCGACTCCAGGGAACCACTTTCCCAGATAAATGCACCAAAAATCGCAATAAAGCCGAAAAGTAAAGCTAATCCGCTCGAAAACCTCATAAAAAATTACATTACAAAAACAAAACGCGACACTTGGGACAACCTTGCAGCAACTTGTAACGTAAATTGCAATGTGGTTTGGTCCTTATTTAATTGTATCGTCGTCGATGCATAATCTGTATCGGATACCTTGGACTTATAGCCCTCGAGTGCTGTTATCATATTTGCACTGTGCTCCTTCATTGCTTCAAATCGATTCAATAGTGCACCATT
>JBKBVP010000055.1:0-7486 GCA_046289495.1 Candidatus Kapaibacteriota bacterium
GACCTATGAAAGACAAAATGATGTGGCGCGCTTCAAACACAAGCGAACTCATCCTCGAAGACGTCGAAGTACCCGAGGAAAACATACTTGGCAAGCGAGGGGATGGCTTCAAGCAGATGATGAAAACGCTCGATAACGGACGGCTTTCTATCGCTGCAATGGGGCTTGGGCTTGCTCAAGGTGCTTTTGAATATGCATTGAATTACGCAAAGTCGCGAAAAACTTTTGGACAACCCATCTCCACACATCAAGCAATTGCATTCAAACTCGCAGATATGCAAATGCATATCGACTTGGCTCGAACTTATCTATACAATGTCTGCCGTATGTTAGACAGTAGTCAAAAAATAACCATGGAATCGGCAATAGCTAAGCTCTATTGTTCCGAAGTTGCTCATTTGTGCGCAAATCATTGTGTTCAAATCCTCGGCGGTTACGGTCTAATGAAAGAATATGATGCAGAGCGGTTCTACCGAGACCAAAAAATCCTTGAAATCGGCGAGGGCACAAGCGAAATCCAAAGGCTTGTAATCGCTCGCTCTATTGGTTGCTACGACGTGTAGGTTTTTTTTATGGCAATAGATAAATCCTTTATTCAAAACTTACCAACAAACCCTTTAATGGGCGAAACTAAAATTATCGAAGAATATCGAAAATTAGCCGACGAGGCAAACAAAAAAGGTAATAGAGAAACATTTTACGAGGACTTTTTAGACCTATTTAGCCTTTATCAAGTATATGCTGCGAAGCATTCCTTAGATATACTTTTCCCACCACTAACAAACGACAGGAAAATCAACACTGGCATTATAATAAATTTTTTCGAAACAAGACAGAAAGATATCAATGAACAATTGGAAGACATAATGTCTATGAAAACTCTTCTCGAGAAGAAAACCACATTCGAGACAATGTTGAGAGATGATGTAACTTATCATCTCTCCGACAAGGATTTAAATTCACTTTACCGTAAAATAGATTTATTAATCGATGCAATTAATGATGATTTCGACATTAAAAGAAGCATAAAAACGAGATTGATTAATCATCTTGGAATACTTAAAAAAGACCTTAAACCAAACATGCACAATTTCGATAGGTTCTGGGCTTTAGTCGGATACACTGGAATTCTTTATGGCTTGTACGAAGAGAAAGTTATGAAAATTCTCGACATGATTAATGGCGTGTTGAATTACATCTGGAAAATACAAGCTAAAGCCGAGGGTCTACCCTCGACAAATCCAGTACTAACAATTATATTTAAAGAAATTTCATCAAAGTAGTATTTCAAACAAATGGAGAACTGATATGATTGGAATAGTTGGATATGGAGCATATGTTCCAAGTTACAGAATCAAAAGTTCTACAATAGCCAACCAATGGGGAAACGACCCTGCATCGGTCGAAAAAGGGCTATTGTTGGTTGAAAAAACTGTGCCAGGTATGGACGAGGACACAATTACCATCTCTGTTGCAGCTGCGAAAAATGCATTGAAGCGAGCTCGTATCGACCCACATAAAATCGGGGCTGTTTACATTGGGTCGGAGTCCCATCCCTATGCAGTAAAACCATCGGGAACCGTTTTAATCGAAGCGCTGGGTATTGGACCGCATGTACATGTTGCCGATTTTGAATTCGCTTGTAAAGCTGGAAGCGAGGCTATGTATGTAGCATATAGCCACGTCAAAAGTGGAGAAATGGACTATGCTATGGGAATTGGAGCAGACACTTCGCAAGGAGCTCCATCAGACGCATTAGAATTCAGTGCTTCTGCCGGAGGCTCCGCCTTTATCTTCGGCAAGGAAAATGTCGTAGCGGAAGTCCTTTTCACCCACTCCTTTACTACCGATACAGCAGACTTCTGGCGCAGAGACCATCAAACCTACCCGCGTCACGGCGGGCGATTCACCGGGGAACCAGCTTACTTCAAACATATTCTCGGCTGTGGAAGAGCACTGCTCGAAAAATCTGGGATGAAACCAGAGGATTTTCAATACGCTGTCTTCCATATGCCAAATGGACGATTTCCAATAAAAGCTGGTAAAGAACTGGGATTTAAACAAGAGCAAATGAACGAAGGCTTTCTTGTTCCAATTATGGGAAATACTTACTCGGGTTCATCTATAACTGGATTGACAGCCATATTGGATGTTGCCAAGCCTGGGGATAAAATCTTTATGGTATCTTTTGGTTCTGGTGCCGGAAGCGATGGTTTTATATTCCAAGTTACAGAAAAAATTACCGAAGTACAAGACTTAGCACCTAAAACCCGGGAAATGTTAAACAATCCCAAGAAAGTCTACCTAGATTACGGCAAATATGTTGTTTATCGAAGAAAAATTTTGTTTAATGAATATTAATAAACAGTGAGGTGATAAATGCGTGAGGTAGCAATAATAGGTGTAGGAATGACTAAGTTCGGCGAACTTTGGGAGCAAAATATTAGAGATATGTTCGCCGAAGCAGCATTGAAAGCAATTGAGAATGCGAAGGTAGAAAAAATCGATGCTTTGTATGTTGGATCCATGTCCAGTGGATTGTATGCATATCAGGAGCATCTTGGTTCACTTATGGCGGATTACATTGGGCAGATTGGTGTTCCTGCGGCGCGAATAGAATCAGCTTGCTCCTCTGGTGGTCAAGCTGTAAGAATAGGGTATATGGATGTGGCTTCTGGTATGCACGATATCGTACTTGTCGGAGGTGTCGAGAAGATGTGGGACGTCGAGGATGGCACTTTTGTTCTTGCAACTGCAGCAGACCAAGAATACGAAGTCTACAATGGTGTAACCTTTCCTGGTCTTTACGCAATGATTGCAAGAGCTTACATGGAAAAATATGGTCTTACACGAGAGGAGCTTGCACAAGTACCAATAAAAAACCATAAACACGCAGTGAACAATCCCAATGCACAGTACCCCTTCGAAATTGATTTAAAAACCGTTTTAAATTCGACAATGGTGGCAGACCCACTCCGATTGATGGACTGCTCGCCTATTACCGATGGTGCTGCGTGCATAATTCTCTGCCCGGTTGAAAGAGCAAAGGAATTTACTGACAAATATGTAAAGATACGGGGTGTCGGTGCAGCAACTGGACCTATCGCACTACACGACCACAAAGATTTAACTCGGCTGGACGCAGTTCATCTTGCAGCACAAAGAGCATATCAGATGGCTGGTGTCGGACCAAACGATGTCGACTTTGTCGAAGTCCACGATTGCTTTTCTATCGCTGAAATAGTTGTAGCAGAGGAACTTGGATTTTTTGAATATGGAAAAGGCGGAAAAGCAATTGCCGATGGACAAGCCACATACGGTGGAAAAGTCGTTATAAATCCAAGTGGCGGACTAAAAGCCAAAGGACATCCAGTTGGTGCAACTGGTGTGGCACAGATAATTGAGGCATATTATCAATTAACATATCAAGCGGGCAAACGACAAGTAGAAAACGCTCGCTTGGGAATGACCCAAAATATGGGTGGTTCTGGTGGAAGCTGTGTTGTACATATTTTGGAGGGAATGTAAAATGGCAAACAGTCAAAGATATACTCGGGAAATACCTAAGCGCTATCGCTTGGAAGCTCAAAAGTTTCCAAGTGGCTTTGTTTCCTTGCCAAGAAGGTATATAGACCCAACTTCTGGGAGCAAGGAATTTGAAAACATCAAACTCAAAGGTACAGGTACAATACTCACATATACTATTATTCACGTCACAAGCGACCAATTTAAGTTTATCACACCCTATGCTGTAGCTATAATCGAAACTGATGAAGGAGCACGAATAACCGCAATGATAACTGATACTGACTTCGAGGATATCAAAATCGGTGCCCGTGTGGAATTAGTGTTTCGCAAAATAATGGAGGAAGGAGCAAGTGGAATAGTAAATTACGGGTACAAAGCAAAAGTATTAGTTTAGTTTTGCTTTAACAATCTTTTCGAGGGTATTTTACATTTAAAAATGTAAAATACCCGTTTTTGTGTGCACAAGCAAAAAATAAGCTAAAACGCACCGTTATCGAAGATTATGTTTTTAAAGTCTTTTTCTTTGCTGCAGGGAATAAGACATTATTCAAGATGAGACGGTATCCTGGGGAGTTTTTATGGATATTTAGGTCTGTAGGTGGGTCCCCAACCAGATGTTGATAATCCTCTGGGTCGTGACCACCGTATAAAGAGAACATTCCCCGACCGAAGTTTCCGTGTAAATATCGAACCTCGTCGGTACCTTCCCTAATACCCAAAATTGTTATCCCCTTTTTGATTTTGTTCAAATGAAAAGCAGTTGTTTGCCCGAGAAATCCTTTGATAACATTTACGTGATTTTGAGTTAGCATAGTTGGTACTGGGTCAAATTTTGCTGAGAATTCGAATAAAGTAAAATAATCATTGTTTTGGTCGATGTTTCTAATATCTGGAGGGCAGTCAATGTCGGAGAATTCGTAGTAGAAAGGGTCCAGGATTACTTTGAAATTTTCGAAGGCAAGCGTTTGAGAAAAATCAAGTTTTGAATTGGCATTTGGGTCGGCTGGGTCCCCGTCGAAAACAGACTCGCAGATGTCTACGTTATGAGCTGCAAGAGCGATATCGTAGGTATCGGTAGCGCTACACATAGCAAAGAGAAATCCGCCATTAGCAACATATTCACGAATCTTGAGTGCTACAGCAAGTTTCATTTCCGAAACTTTAGCGAAACCTAATTTCTTTGCCATCGTTTCGTTGAGCGTTACCTGCTCTATATACCAAGGTGCACTTGAGTAAGAAGCCCAAAATTTTCCATACTGACCAGTGAAGTCCTCGTGATGAAGATGGACCCATTCGTACTCGGATAATTTCCCCTGTAGAACTTCTTCGTCCCAGAGAATATCGTGTTCAATCCCAGCGTAGCTAAGAACAAGCAAAACAGCATCATCCCAAGGCTGGGTACCTGGAGAGGCGTAGACAGCAATTTTTGGTGCCTTTTCCAAGTGAATTAGTTCCATATTTTGATCCGGACTTTGAACAAGGGAGTAAATTTGGGAAGCGCTGGCACCATCGAGAACTTCAAAGGAGACGCCACGAATCCTGGCTTCGGTTTCGACAAGTGGATTGTAGTCTGTAATAAAAGAGCCACCTCGATAATTTAAGAGCCAATCAACAGCCTGACCCTGTTTCAAAATCCAATAAGCGAGGCCATAGGACTTCAAATGGTCTGCTTGGGCAAAATCCATCGGAATCAGCAACTTTTGTGAAAGTGCACCAGATGCTGAAAATAAAAAAGCGAGAAAAATGTATTTAAGATTTTTCATCATAATTCAATGGAAGAATAAAAATTAGAAACGATAACACTCGAAGTATATTTCAAAATAAAAATTTTGAAAAGAATTCGGGAAAAGCAAAATATTTAACTTTTCGTAATGGTCGCAAAGGATTATAGACCAGTTAATTGATGGATTTTAAAAACACGGCGCTCGTGTCTGTTGCCTTCGAACTTTTCGTTCAAAAATGCGAGGACTATTTCTTTGGCAAGCTCGAATGAAATTAAGCGGGCACCAAAAGTAAGCACATTCGCATTGTTGTGCAATCGTGCAAGCTTTGCCATTTCGACCGAGCAACAGTTGGCAGCACGAATACCATTCATCTTATTGGCAACAATGCTCATTCCAATACCGGAGCCGCAGATCAAAATCCCAAATGTATTTTCGCCGGTGGAAACACTTTTTGCCAACGGAAAAGCAAAGTCGGGATAATCACAAGATTTAGAAGAATTACAGCCGAAGTCGACCACATTGTAGCCGACTTCGACTAAAAATTCTTTTAATTTTTCTTTGTATTCAAATCCAGCGTGGTCCGAGCCAATTGCGATATTCATTGATATTAAATTATGATATCTGCCATAGGTGTGTGGTATTCTTCTTGTTTAGGGGTTGGGGAGACATCTTTTCCGAAATTGAAAAGAATCGGTTTGTGCTTCTTTTGGATTTTTTCCTGGATAATCATCAAAGCTTTGATTAATGCCTCGGGTCGCGGCGGGCAACCAGAGACGTAAGCATCAACAGGGAGAAATTGGTCGATCCCTTGAACTACTGGATAGCTACGAAACATACCGCCAGTGGAGGCACACACACCCATAGAAATAACCCATTTGGGGTCTGGCATCTGGTCGTATATTTTACGGACAACCCATGCCATCTTGTAGGTAACTGTTCCAGCAACAATTAATAAGTCCGATTGACGTGGCGTCATACGAAAAACTTCCGAGCCGAAGCGAGCAACATCGAACCGCGGCGAGGCAAATGCCATCATTTCAATTGCACAGCAAGAAATTCCCAAAGGCATAGGCCAGACAGAGCTTTTCTGTGCCCATTTCAAAACCGATTCGACCGTCGTGGTTAGAAAACCATCTTGGCCCAGTAATTTATCTAATCCCACTGTAATCCTCCTTTCTTTAATTCATAATAATATCCAGCAAAAAGAACAACTACAAAGACAATCATAGCCCAGAACCCAGCAGAATCCAACGATGAGAAAGAAACAGCCCACGGGTAGAGAAAAACGACTTCAATATCGAAAACGATGAAGCTCATGGCAACAAGATAAAATTTTACGGTAAATCTCTCGCGAGCGGTGCGAAATGGTATCATACCGCTTTCGTAAGTTGTGATTTTCTCGCGGGTTACTCGACGTGCACCCATCCATTCGGAAAGAATTAAGAATAAAAATGCAAACAAGAAACCTAAGATCACCATCAATATCAGCGGTATGTAACTTTCTAACATATTTAAACCAAAATCTTGTTGAAAAATCAAAAATAATAAAAAAATAGTAACGAAAATTCTTCCATTTATTGCATAATGAATATTTTGTCATTTCAGTTAATTTCATTAAATTGCATTTTGGTGTGGGCGGATAGCTCAGCTGGTATAGAGCGCCTGCCTTACAAGCAGGAGGTCGGGAGTTCGAGTCTCTCTTCGCCCACAAAAATTTGCAGAAGTGGCGGAACTGGCAGACGCGCTGGACTCAAAATCCAGTGGGCTTAAAAACCCGTGCGGGTTCGACTCCCGCCTTCTGCACTGCACGCTCGACCTTAGACCTCGAGTTCCCTCCTGGACAAATTTTGAGTTGCTCTTGATTTCCGCCTTCAACCTTGCTCGACGTTTTGTGTAATAATTACCGCTATTAATGTGTTGAAACCCTATGAATACTCTGTGAGTATTTTATCAGCAAATATTAAACTAAATCTTATCTCAATTTGGCTTTGGATGTTGTTTCTTCTTAGTAATAGATAAATAAACTCCTAAACCTATTATGATAATTGTTAATACATTTGCAATAAACGAGTATGTTTTACCGCGCTCAAAGCCTGGGGAGATAAATTTCATTTCGATTGTATGCCTACCAGCCGGAACAACAATTGCACGAAATGCATAGTTCGCTTTGATTATATTCGTCTCCTTACCATCGATATAAGCCTTCCAGTATGGATAATATATCTCCGAGATAA
>JBKBVP010000005.1:0-17178 GCA_046289495.1 Candidatus Kapaibacteriota bacterium
CGCACATAAATGGAATCGTGCACCGGTGTAACTTCATACATCAATTAATAATCTATCAAATCAAAAACATTTTGAAAATTGGAATTCTTTTAATAATTTTCCTTTTTTTATTTGAGAAATGAAAGCACTTATTTTGATTTTAGGATTTCTTTTTTCATCGACATTTTCTCTTCCAGCCCAATTTATAACCAACTCAACTGTTCAACTAATCCTAAAAGGTAAAGTTACCGATGAGTACAGTGGAAATCCTGTAGGAGCAACAATAGAATTTCGAACTAATACAGGAAAGAAATTCAAAATCAAATCCGATAGTCTTTCTGGGGAATATCAACAAGTGTTTCAAAGCGGTGAAAAAGTAGAGGTTTACATCTACGGATGGGACATCGTTCGACAAAAGTTCATTGTCGAATTGCCAGACACAAACAAGTATGCAGAAATCGAACAAAACTTCGCTATTAAGCAACTAAAAGAGGGTTTGATTGCCTACAAATTCGATTGCTTCGATACCGAGAGCTCCGAATTGATTGAAAGTTGCAAAGAAAAATTGCTTTCTCTTGATGAAGTTCTACGCTTCAATAGGAACGTTAAATTTGAAATACAAGTTACAGCATTCGATACTTACATCAAAACGGAAAAAGTCAGAAAAGTTGAGAAAGTCGTTACTGAACGCAAGAAGAAAAAGAAAATAATCGAACAAGAAAAATACATAGAGGAACCACCAATAGAGAAAATCAAGCAACTTGCTGAAAATCGTTATCAAAAAATATCCAAGGTAGTAGAGGAAATCCCTCGTGCTAAAGGTAGACTTTCGGTTGTACCTGTGTTTAGTAGTGGTGAGGCAACACCAAACAATATACCAATGCCGTACGATGTCTTCGTTGTAGTAAAAGAGTTGAAAAATATCTTGGAAAAGTAAGAAGAAATAGAAATATAATGAAAAAGGAAACAACACCAATAAGTTTCGACCCAATTGCTGAGGGTTTTTTTCGATTAGGTTTGAATTTCGAACAAAGCTTAGCTTTTTTAACTGCGATGGAAATGGATGTTTTTACCGCAATTGGCGATGACTACAAAACTGCCGAAGAGATTGCAGAATATCTGCAATGCTCTGCTCCCGCTACTTCACGTTTATTGAACGCTTTAGCTGCGATGAATTTAATTAACAAAAATGGTCCGAAATACTCCAACACCAGAAATGGAAAAGAATATTTAGTGCGTGGTGGTGCAAATTATATTGGCGATTTGAAAGCATTTAAGTTTATATTGAGTAAGTGGTTGACTTTGAGAGACACTATAAGAAATAATAGCCCAAGCACTCCAGTGAAACTTTCGGAACTTTCTAATGAAGTTATAGAGGGGCTGTTGAGTCTAATGAATTGGATTGCCAATCGTCAGGCACCTGAATTTGTGCGATTTTTAGATATCTCTTCTGTAACGAAAGCAATTGATTTTGGATGTGGCTCTGGCTCTTTTGGTCTGGAGTTGCTAAAAATTAATATTAACATCGAACTTGTACTTTTTGATTATCCAGAAATCATTCCATTTACTGAAAAATACCTCGAGAGAAAGGGATTTTCTGGGCTTGCAAAGGTACTTGCGGGAGATTTAATCGAAGCAGACATCGGCAAAGGCTACGATTTAGCTATTGTTTCCAATGTCCTTCGCTTCTTCTCATTCAAAGATAATATGAAAATTTTAAACAAAATCTTTGATGCACTGAAAAGACACGGTAGGATTGTACTCCAGGAATCACTAATAGAACCGGATAGAATTAATCCCTTTTTTGCTACATTTGAATCATTAAGACTACTACTATTAACTCCGAATGGTGATTTACGAACCGAAACTGAAATCCTCTTTCTACTCAAAGAAGCTTGGTTTTCAAATATAAGGATTCACAAAACAAGTTACGGCTCTACAATTTTTATTGGTGAAAAATAATTTTATGATTTACGCTTTAATCCTCGCTCTGCTCCTATTTTCAAATTGCACCAATAGCCACAAAGAATATAAAATCCGCGAAGAGAAACCTCTTGCGATGTTTGATACATTGGATAAAATAAATAATGAAGAATCAATGATAATTCCTGTTTACAAATTAAAAGTCTCGAGAAGAATCCCACACGACACTTTGGCATTCACGCAAGGTTTGTTTTTCCATAATGGTTTCTTGTACGAAAGCACTGGGCAATATGGGAAATCATCATTAAGAAAAATTAACCCGATTAACGGTGAAATCCTAAAGAAAATAGACTTGGAACCCTATCTCTTTGCAGAGGGTATTGCCCTATACAAAAACAAAATTTATATGTTGACTTGGCAAAATAATACTTGTCTTGTGTTCGACATTCATACTTTTAAAAAAATCGACGAGAAGCCATTTATAGGCGAGGGCTGGGGAATTACAAATTTTGATGAAAACACTTTTATTCAGAGCGACGGCACAAACATACTGAAAATCATCGACCCAGATAACCTACAAATTTTAAGAATAATTCAAGTTTTTGCAGACAAAATTCCAGTTTCGAATATAAATGAATTGGAAAGAATTTCAGACGATATTTGGGCAAACATTTGGATGACAGATACAATTGTAATAATCGACAAAAATTCTGGAAAGGTGCGATTCTACGTCGACGCTTCCGAACTAAGGAACTTTATACCCCCCTCTTACAACATTGATGTTTTAAATGGTATAGCATACGACCCAAAACGAAAAACAATTTACTTGACGGGCAAGCTCTGGCCATTTATCTTTGAAGTGGAAGTTTTGTACAGGTGATTTCAGACACTTCAATCCAATCCATTTACATCGAAATTAAATCTTAAAAATAGTTACAATGAAGTTCAAATTGTAGTGGTGAATTTTTTTTGTAAATGGTTTATTTAACATTTTGTTAAACAAATCAAAAAAGTTAATTTTAAAGTTTGAAATTTTCGAAAAAATCAAATTGAGTCGTGTAATTTTAGAGGGAAAGAATATTTACAAAAAGTTTGGAGATGTAGAAGTATTAAAAAATATCACATTTGAAATCAAAAATGGTGAACTTATCTCAATCATAGGCCGTTCTGGCTGTGGCAAAACAACTCTCCTCAGATGTATAAATTGTCTTGAAATAATCGATAGCGGATATCTTCGCGTCGGAGATATTGTTATGGAACGAAACATAAATGGAAACAACAAAGACGATGAATTGGAAGAAAAAGCTCAAAAAATACGTCGCAAGGTCGGTTTGCTATTCCAATCTCTCAATCTATTTCCTCATTTGACTGTATTGGAGAATATAATTTTAGCACCAATAAAGGTTAAAAAAGAATCAAGGGATGTAGCTGAGGAGAAAGCATTAGAATTGCTAGAAAAAGTTGGTCTAAAAGGCTTAGAAAATCGCTATCCTTTTCAATTATCTGGTGGCCAATCCCAGAGAGTTGCAATAGCCCGCTCGCTTGCTATGAATCCCAAGATAATGCTTTACGATGAACCAACTTCCGCACTCGACCCAGAACTGATTGGGGAAGTATTAAAAGTAATGATTGATTTACACAAAGAAGGAATGACTCAGGTCGTTGTTACCCACGCAATGAATTTTGCTAAATCAGCATCGGATAAAGTAATCTATATGGAGAATGGGGAGATAATAGAATTTGGCACACCCGAAGAAATATTCAACAACCCAAGCGACAGAAGAACCGAAGCCTACGTAAGGCTTTTCAAGGAGTAGTTGTGATGAAGATAAGATTAATTTTTATAGCTTCATTAATATTTATACCCCGATTGCTTTTAATTTCTGGTGAACAAAAGGTTTTGCGATGGGCTGCCGACGCCGAAAGTAATGCACCATATATTTTTCAAGATCCCAAAATTCCAAGTAATATTATTGGCTTTGAGGTAGACATAGTAAATGCCATTGCGGAGATACTCAAAATGCAAACCCTGTTTGTTCAAAACCAATGGGATGGTTTGATTCCAGGTTTGTACCGTGGAGACTACGACATTGCAATAAATGGGCTTGAAATCACCGAGGACCGTAAAAAGGAAGTATTTTTCACAAAACCATACTACATAACACACGAACAGCTCGTAGTTCTCAAAGGGGTAGAGAATATCAATAGTCTATCGGATGTCGTAGGTAAAAAAGTAGGAGCTTTGAAAAATTCACTTGCAGAGAGGATTTTAAAAGCCAAGGGGGGAATAGAAGTTGTAACATACGAAGGGGAAGTCAATGCCTTTGTTGATATGAAGAATGGTCGGCTCGATGCTGTGCTTGTGGACGCACCCATTGCTATATACTATACTACAGTTAATCCCGAGTACGTAATGGTTGGGCAACCAATCGGGGAAATATCATACGGTATTGCATTGAGGAAGGAAGATACTTTGCTTCATAATAAACTTAATTTTGCTCTTGAAACTTTACAAAAAAATGGGAAACTTCGAGAAATTTTGGAGGAATGGAACCTATGGAACTTTATGATGGAAACTTATCTGGATGACTTTTCACCAAGCAATGTACCTCCTAAAAAGTATCAATATTTTATCGAATCAGTTAGTAAAAAAAGCGAGATAATCGAACGCATTGATTTATATGTAAAATTTATGCCAGTTTTTTTAAATGCTGCGCTTATCACCTTGGGTCTATCTTTAATTGCAATGCTTGTTGCCATATTTGCTGGACTACTAATTGCATTAGCAAGAATCTACGGTGGAAAAGTACTTTCCTCCCTTGCAGTTATATATATCGAGATAATCCGCGGTACCCCGCTTTTAATCCAACTATATATTATTTTTTATGCTCTACCATCTGTAGGAATAAAATTATCACCATTCTTGGCTGCTGTTCTCGGACTGGGACTGAACTATGCTGCATACGAGGCTGAAGTTTATCGTTCTGGTTTTTTTGCAATTCCACGTGGCCAGATGGAAGCAGCGATATCATTGGGTATGACTAAATTCCAAGCAATTTGGTATGTGATTCTACCACAAGCAGTAAGAATTGTAATTCCCCCAGTTACAAATGATTTTATTTCATTACTAAAAGACTCTTCGTTGGTCTCTGTAATAACAATGATTGAACTAACAAAAGTGTATAATCAAATTGCCTCATCATATTATGATTATCTTGGTACAGGTATCATTACGGCTGTCTTGTACTTAATACTTGGGTTACCTTTTATTAGGATTGCAAGATACTTCGAACGTCGCCTCGCTGTCGAAAGAAAATCCTCTCAAGATTATTTGGGAAAAGTTGTTTGATGAGCTTTATCATCAGTAACTAATTAAATCAATAAAGTTTATTTAGTTTTACTTAGCTACCTCCCTTTTATATCGCCAAAATCCACAACTTGTACATATTGGTCAGCGTCTTTTAATTGAGTATCTTTCTTTATTAAAATCAACTATTCAAGCCTAGGCAGTATCATAAAGTTTTCAACACTCTATGTTTTAAAAGAATATTCCCCGAGGCACTGAAAGTAGTATTTGTGAGTTCTTTCAGGAGTTTGAACCATTATACTACATGCAATTTCAATCCAATTGCGACGAATTCTTACCCTTATCATAAGAAAAATACATATTATTGTCTCGATTGGAAAATAATCGAGTTGGGACAGGACAATCGAAACGAAGCACTTTGGTTTTGGTGATTTTTATATTAACTAAATCGATAACACCAAGTCTGCTACTACTATGTGAATAAACTTACTTATTTTCAACGAACACTCCATCGAAATATGTACAATCGGTTGTAGGTGAAAGTAAATTATGATTACAAAAACAATTAAGAAATTTCTAACTTAAGTTGTAAACTGTCTCGAATTTTTTAATGTGATAAGAAAACATAGCATATATTTTGCAAAATAAACAATCAAGGGGTTGTGAAGAATTTTCTCAAAAAACACAAAATCAAAATGCACAAATATTTATAAAGATTAATCGTTTGTTACGTTTCTTAAAAAAGGTTCTGGAGATGGTCGATATTAGAGAATTAAACGAAAAGATTCAGAAAGAAAGTGCATTCATCGACCTTTTGCAAATCGAAATTGGCAAAGTTATAGTCGGGCAAAAGGCTATGGTTGAACGCTTGCTAATCGGACTGCTCTGCAATGGACATATTCTTTTGGAGGGAGTACCCGGACTTGCCAAAACGCTTGCAATCAAAACATTAGCATCGACTATCAATGCTTCTTTTAGCAGAATACAATTTACACCAGACCTTTTGCCAGCGGATTTAATTGGAACGATGATTTATAGCCAAAAAACTGAGAGCTTCTCTGTGAAAAAAGGTCCCATTTTTGCAAACTTTGTACTTGCCGATGAAATCAACCGTGCTCCTGCAAAATTACAACGCGCCCTTCTCGAAGCGATGCAAGAGCGACAGGTGACAATTGGTGAACAAACTTTTCCATTACCCGACCCTTTTTTGGTGCTTGCTACTCAAAACCCAATTGAACAAGAAGGCACATATCCACTGCCTGAGGCACAGGTGGACAGATTTATGCTCAAAGTTGTAATTACATATCCAAGCCGAGAGGAAGAGCTTGCCATCGTGCGTGAGAACTTAGCGCAAGAATTTCCCAGACCAAATCCAGTTGTCAGCCCAGATGACATAATTCGAGCACGTTCTTTGGTTAAGGAAGTATACATTGATGAAAAAATAGAAAATTACATCCTGGACATTGTATTTGCAACACGGAATCCAGAGAAGTTTGGATTGGAAAAAATCAAGCCTTGGATAACCTACCCTGCCTCGCCACGAGCTTCAATTTATCTTGCACACTCTGCAAAAGCTTATGCTTTCATCAAAAGGCGTGGTTATGTTGTTCCAGAAGATGTTCGCGCTTTGTGCCTGGATGTACTCCGCCATAGAATTGGATTGTCCTACGAGGCAGAGGCCGAAAACATCTCTACAGAAGACATAATCAACGAAATTCTAAATAAGATTGAAGTTCCATAACAATATGGAAACTGTAGAGTTACTAAAAAAAGTTCGTAAAATTGAAATCAAGACTAAGAAACTTTCCCAAAACATTTTCTCAGGGCAGTACCACAGTGTGTTCAAAGGGCAGGGCATAGCATTTAGCGAAGTACGCGAATATCAAATTGGGGACGATGTTCGAATGATAGACTGGAATGTAACAGCCAGATATAATCATCCATTCGTTAAGGTCTTTGAAGAAGAGCGAGAGCTAATACTTGTATTGCTTATTGATGTTAGTGGTTCTCAGTCTTTCGGCACAAAAGCGCAGTTCAAACGCGACCTGATTGCGGAAGTCTCTGCTATACTATCATTTTCTGCGCTACAAAATAATGACAAAATCGGAGCAATACTTTTTTCCAACGACGTGGAATTGTATATACCCCCCAAAAAAGGACGAACGCATATTTTGCACATTATTAGAGAGCTTCTCACTTACGAGCCAAGAGAAAAAACTACAAATCTCTCCAAGGCATTAAAATTTGCTTTCAATACCATAAAGAAAAAAGCAATACTATTTATTATCTCGGACTTTTTAGATAGCAATTTTGAAGATGCTTTAAAAATTGTTGCAAAAAAACACGACACTATAGCTATACAAGTCCTCGACAGAAGGGAAGAAGATATCCTCCCTGTGGGTTTACTTTACTTACAAGATTCTGAAACTGGTGCTACTTATTGGTACGATTCAAGCGATATTCGAACCATCCAAAACTACAAAATTTGGTGGCATTCCAAGCAAATCCAGCTAAAAGAATTACTTAGCAAGTATAAAGTCGACCATATACAAATTCATACTGGTGAATCCTATATAGAACCGTTGGTGGCTTTTTTTCGTAGTCGCGGCAAGAGGTTGTAAAAATGAATTTCTTAAGGATTGTTGCTTTGCTTTTTGTATTTTTCTCGATTCTCAATAACTTTCTCACTAAATCATTTGCTCAAGAGGTCGAAGTCAAAACTAAAGTTGATACTAACAACATTTTGATTGGCGACCAAATAAATCTTGAGCTATTTGTAAAATCAAAGCCACCGACAGAAATTATCTTTCCTGCTTTCCAAGACTCTTTGGGGAAATTTGAAATAGTAACTTCGAGTGCTATCGACACCCAAAAAACAAAAGATGAATTGATTTTGAAAAAAGATATAAAGCTAACAATTTTCGACAGTGGTTATTACTTCATACCTTCGGTTTCCGTCTTGTACTTAAAAACATCCGTTAGTCAGTACGCAACTGTTCAAACAGATTCTATTGGAATTTACGTTCGTGGGATAGAAGTTGATACAACAAAAGATATAAAGGACATCAAAGGAATCATAGAAGTTCCTTATACCATTTGGGACTACATCCCCTACATACTCGGAGTGTTGGGCATAATTTTGATTTTGGGATTAGTCTACTATTTTCTAAGAAAAAGAAGACAAATCAAAGAGGAAATAGCCGAGGAAATGAAATTACCGCCCCATATCGTAGCATTGAGAGAACTAAAGGAACTCGATTCTGAAAAGCTTTGGCAAAAGGGCGAAGTAAAACGATTTCATACGCGTTTGACGGAGATAATTAGAAAATACATTGAAAGAAGATTCTCGATACCTGCATTGGAAATGATTAGTTCCGAAATAATCACTGAGTTATATCGATTGGACAGCGTCAATAGAGAGCTTGTCCAAAAATTGGAGCGTTCCTTCGAAATTTCAGACTTGGTCAAATTTGCAAAGTTTATACCTCTACCTGATGAAAATACTTTTTGCCTGCAAGTTGCATTTGAATATGTAGAACAAACCAAACCGATTGATAATGTGACACAAAATTCAAATGCAAAATGACGTTTTTTGGTCTCTATTTCGCAAGCTCAATTTATCTTTGGTTACTATTGATAATTCCCTTGATAATAATATGGTATGTCTTCTACAACAAAAAATTATACGTACCAATAAAGTTTTCAACCCTCGAAGGATTTCAAAGGACGGCACCGACTTTGAAAGTTAAACTACGACATCTTCCATTTCTCTTTCGAATTATTGCATTAACTCTGTTTATCATTGCATTATCGAGACCACAAACATCGAGTAGTAGCAAGGAACTTGAAACCGAAGGAATAGACATTGTAATCACTTTGGACATCTCGGGTTCTATGCTTGCAGAGGATTTTAAACCAAATCGACTCGAAGCAGCAAAACGTATTACGGAAAAATTTATAAATGCTCGACCAAACGATAGAATCGGTTTGGTAATTTTTAGCGCCAAAAGCTTTACACAATGCCCAATCACAATTGACCACTCTGTATTAAAAAATTTGCTAAGCCAAATAAAGTCTGGATTAATTGAAGACGGTACCGCAATTGGAATGGGATTGGCTACTGCTGTAGACAGGCTAAAAGATAGCAAGGCAAAAAGCAGGGTCATAATACTCCTTACCGATGGTATAAACAACACTGGTTTTATCTCGCCAATGACCGCAGCGGAATTAGCAAAGAATTTCAACACAAGAGTTTATACAATAGGTGTCGGAACAATTGGAAAGGCTCCGTATCCATTCCAGACACCTTATGGAATACAATACATGAACGTTGAAGTTGAAATCGATGAAACATTGCTTAAAGAAATCGCACAAAGCACTGGTGGTAAGTATTTCCGGGCAACAAACAACAAGGCACTCGAAACGATTTACAATGAAATCGATTCTATGGAGAAAACCAAGATAAAACAAACTGTTTTCTTAACCTACACAGACCAATTCTTTCCTTTTGTCCTAGCTGGTGCTATTTTGATTGCAATTGAAATTTTCATTCGCTTAATTATTTTCCGAAAAATCCCGTAACCTAATGATAAAGAATGCAGATTTCCTCGTCGTAGGGCTTGGCAATTATCCGGAGAAATATTTAGAAACAAGACACAACATCGGATGGATGGTTGCAAGCAATTTTGCACATAAGCACAAGGGTAATTTTATCCCCCTTGCCCCAGAGTTTTACATTGCAAGTGTCAAGTTTGCGGGGAAAAATGTCCTTGTAATTTTGCCAAGAACTTATATGAATAATTCTGGAATTGCTGTAAAGGCTGCCTCGGAAAGGTTTAAAATCCCTGTGGAAAACATTTTAATAATTTGCGATGAGTACAACTTCCCTTTAGGAAAGATACATCTAAAAGACACAGGTGGAGATGGTGGTCACAACGGCGTAGCATCAGTTATCGAACAACTCGGCTCGAACAATTTCCTTCGGTTGCGCTGTGGTATTGGTCGAAATTTTGGAGAAAACGAACTTGTTGATTATGTTTTATCTCCATTCGAACCAGCGGAAATACCCCTACGGGATGCAATGATTAACCGAGCTGTAGAGGCAATAGAATATTTACTTTTAACCAAAAAAAGCAGAGCAATGAGCGATATAAATTCTGAAAAACTCTGGAAAATTACACCACAGAGGTAAAATCTTTCCTCGACAGTTTTTGTGTCAATTAATTTCTCAACGATTGTTGCTTTTGGGGAATTAATTAAGAATCAATAGGTTATTATCTTCATAAAGAAAAGATAGGAGGTATCCCTACTATCTTTCCTAAAATTTTTGCCAACTAATTATAATAAAGACGTCATATTTAAATACTAACGAGGGGAATCATTTTCAAAATCGTCTCTTCGGGGTGGTTTTCTTTGCTCACGTTTTGGGCTTGGGGATTCTTCTGGATTCCTCCAGCCTTTTCCTTTTGCTCGGTCGATTATAGCCTTTTGCAATCGCTCTCGAAATTCATTTTCAAATATTACATATCGAGCAAATTGTTCTTCGTTGAGAACTGATCTAATTTCCTTCTGTTGTTCAAACATTGTGTTTGCAAACTCCTTCTGTAAATCCAATACCTTTTGAGTTTGTTTAGAAATTTCTTCTTTAGTTGAGTTTTTACGAATGAGATATTCCAAATCCAGAATTGCTTCGTCGAGTTTTTCTTGTTTCTTGCGAATAGCCTTCTCGGCTGAATTGTACTTTGCTAAGAATTTTTCCGAGGTTTTTTCATCAAGGTCGAGAATTTCAAGTAGCTTCATTTTCTTGAACTCGGCAATTCGCTCTTTTGCTCGAAATGCTGGTTGCGAATACAATGCATTGGCAATAATGAAGAGCGTAAATACTTTCAACAATAAGTGTGCATAATTAAAGTTCGACATTTTTTAACTCCTCCATAATTTGTTGAAAATCAGTTTCATCTAAGTTTTCAAAGTTTTTAAAAGAATTCTGATTAAAAGGAACAGTAAAAAGCAAGTCGTTTGCACCAATAAGCTCGACCAAGTTCTCGTTGACTATCTCCTCGAGGTCTTCTACTTCGGAATAAAATGCACTAAAGGAGAAATTATCCAAATAAAGTTCGGGAATGTCCGATAGTGTTTCGTTCTCAAATAGTGCTAAGTTTGCTATATCATCCAATTCGGGGAAAATATAAGGTACATTTTCTGCAACACTGTTTCTTGTAATGGTTTCATTAATCACATTATTATCCTTGTTAATACGGGTAAAAAGGATTGAAACAATCAATAAGACGACGCCCAACCCAGCAACAACCGAGACAAAAGCTGGCTTTGCAAAAAAGTTCAGGGGATTTGTTTTTCTATAGAGTCTTTGAGAAACTTGGACAGGTATGTTTTTAGTTTTCATATCGAGAAACCTATCTAAGTCCATATCTTGCAGTCGATTAAAGACATTTCGCACATTCTCGACTTCTTTAATCAGTTCGGGAAAATTTTGTATGGATTTCTCAAATAATTCTTTTTCATTGGAGTTGAGCCTGCCGAAGACATAATCTGGCAAAAGCTCTTCTAATTGTTTTTGATTTAAATTTTTTTGCTCCATATTTATTCCTCCAAGTATTGTTTCATTGCACTTGCGATTTTCCGGACAGCGTGAAAGTAGTTTGCTTTCAAACCACCGACAGAAGTGCCAAGCAGCTTGGAAATCTCCTCGAAACTCATATGTTCAAAATATCTTAGAGAAAAAACTTCTCGTTGCTTTTCTGGCAAACTTGCAACGACCTGCAAAAATGTCTCTTCCATTTCTTTCTTTTCCAATTTATTATCCTGAGAGTAGTCGGGAATGTCAAACTCTGGTTCGTTATCTTCGCCTTTGCCGCTTAATCGGACAAGAGAGAGAAATTTTTGCTTGCGTAGCCAGTTTTTGCTCTTATTTACTGCTACTCGATACAACCAGGTCTTTAAAGTACTTTCCCGACGGAAATACTTTAATCTTTGGAGAACTTCAATAAAAACCTCTTGAGTAATGTCTTCTGCATCGTCGTAGTTTTTCACATAGCGAAATGCCACCAGGTAAACAAAGTTCTTGTAGCGCCGGACAATTTCATTAACTGCTTGTTCGACATTGCCTCTTTCGAATTCCTCTAAAATTTCCTTCTCATTTTGCAAGTTCAATGATAAAGTAAACATTTTACCAAAATTAATTAACTAAATCCAATTATTAGACAAAAACAAAATAAAAAAGTTTAATATGTGCAAATCATTTGAATTGTTAATTTTGTTATTTTGAAATGATGAGACTTTTTAAAGTTTTCTCATTTGTTACATATATATTACTTCTTCTTCCGCTGTTTTTTTTGCCTATTGGTTTCGATTATTCAATTTTCTACACGGGGGGGAAAATTATTGCAAACGGGGGGAAATTGTACATCGATTTCATCGATATCAAACCACCACTGGTTTTTTATATCTTTGCTTTGATGAACATCATATTCAAGAATAATTTTTTCTTTTATCAATTAATCAACGTTCTGCTTGTTTTAATTACAGCATTTGGAATTTTTGAATCAACTTTTTTAGCTTTTAAAAACAAATGGGTAAGTTTCCTCTCCCCAGTTCCTTTTATTTTGTTTTTGTTCTCTTTTAATTACAACTATATTTTCCAATTGGAGCTTGCTTTTGTGTGCTTATTTACTTTTGCCTCTTGGATTTTATTTACAAGAACTTCATCTACCATATCCGCGTTCGCTCTTGGTGTTCTCTCTGGTGTAGCATTTAGTATGAAGTACCCTTTCGGAATAATTATCTTCCCCATTTTGATTTTTTGGTATTCAAACCACTTTAATTCAAATCGAAAGAAATTATTGTTGGTATTTTTTCTTGGTTTTTCTATTACTGCAATTCTTCCGTTTGTAATACTTTTCTTACAAAACAAAACATATCGGCATTTGAAATATATTTTTGACTTTATTTTATATTATCAATCTACCACTTCTTTAAACTTAAAATCATTCAAAAGAATAACCGAAAATCTAACTCTAACATTTGGAGTGTTTTACTCTCTATTTTTCTTAATCCCATCGTTTTATTGTATATGGAAAGCTATTCTAAATGAGATGGTAACTAAACTTGATGAGACTTATAAATATCATCGGTTCTTTCTGATTAGTTTGTTGTTTATATTTTTGTCCATTGTTGTTGAACATCATTTTCTGAATTATCACTTCATAAGATTAGGAAGTTTGTTATCTATCTACACAACACTTGGTATTTTTCAAATTTTCGGAGAAGCCAAGAAGTTGTCGCGCAAGTATCTTTACATAATCATTCCTATTACTTTTTTCATATTTATCTTTTTCTCTCCACTGCCTCGTTACTTGAGAAACCTTATCCCAACATATTTATATCTGACCAATAAAGAAAAATATATCGACTACTTTGAAAATACCGCAACGGCAAATACTTTGCTAAGACAACACACGACCATAGCGAATTTCATAAACAAAGACCTGGCAAATAGAGATACTGTTGTTATTGTCGGCGGGGCTGCACAAATTTACACTTTCCTTAAAGCCTGTCATTACTCAGCATTTCCAACATCTGTGTTTGTATTATCTAAATTTAATAAACCAAAAGAATGGGAAGAAAGGTTCATTAAAGAATTAAATACTGCACGTTATCTCGTAATTCAAGATTTCGACCATACACATTTCTTTGGCGATGAGGTTTCATCTTGGGAGGCATTCAACAAGAACGAAACATACAAAAAGATTCTCCAAAGTAGGTACGAATTAGTATTGAAAACTCATTCATTTTATGTTTTCAAATCGAGGGGCAATAATGCATTTTGACGTTGCTGGTATCGAGGTCAATCCATTAATTCCGCCACTTGTTGCATTTTTGATCTCCGCCCTAACTTCCTCTGGTGGAATAAGCGGTGCATTTATTTTGTTACCTTTTCAAGTTAGCGTTTTGGGATTTACATCGCCAGCAGTTAGTGCGACCAATCAGCTTTACAATGTTGTTGCAATCCCAAGCGGCGTATATCGATACATTCGAGAAGGTAGAATGGTTTGGCCTTTGACGTGGATTGTAATAGCTGGAACTTTGCCAGGTGTTCTAATTGGCGCAATTCTACGGATTAATTATTTTTCCAAACCCGAGACTTTCAAAATTTTCGCTGGTTTAGTTCTTATCTATATTGCTGTTAGACTCATTCGAGAGAACTTATCTCGAGAAAAACCAAAAACAACGGAGGCAGAGCAAAAATTTAACCAAATCGCAAAATCATTTAGAACTCAAAAAGGAGGGCTCAAGCTACCACAAGCAAAGGTCTTAAAATTTAATTTAAATACCCTCGAATACGAGTTCGTCGGGGATATTTTCAAAGTTAAAACCATTCCAATTTTCTTAATTAGTTCCATCGTTGGAATAATCGGCGGAATTTATGGAATCGGTGGAGGTGCCATAATGGCTCCGATTTACGTGACATTTTTCAATCTACCTGTTTATACTGTAGCTGGTCCAGCTTTAATGGGAACATTTATAACCTCTGTTTTCGGGGTAACAGTCTACGAAATTCTTGCACGATTTTATCCGCACCTTTCGGTATCACCAGATTGGAAACTTGGGATTCTTTTTGGAATAGGTGGACTTGTTGGAATGTATGTCGGTGCACGAATTCAAAAGTACTTACCAGCAAAATTAATTAAATTTTTGCTCGGTAGCGCCATCCTCATTCTTGGTTTGCGTTATGTGCTCAACTTCTTTTTTTAATATTTATATTCTAAATTTTTAAGTTCCCACGTGGTAAAATCAATCAAAAAGAATATTTAAGGCTCGGAAAATCTTCCCTTTTCGAAATTCAGAAGATTTAAATGCATTAAACTTTTTTAATTTACAAATTTTTTAAAGCATAATGCTAAGACTTATATACCAAGTACTTTTATTTTTTACATTTAAAATAGTATTATTTGGTTTCGAAGTTACGCCTTATGCCTCGGCTCGTTACAGATTCGAATTATGGAACGGAATGAATCAAAAGAACTTTGGCAATGAAAACTACATCGGGCAACTAAATGATAGACTTTTATTGCAAAGAATAATTATCGGAGCGGATGCTAAGCTCCATCGAAAAATCACCTTTTCAGTTGCAATCCAAGATTCACGCATCTTTGGCTGGTCGTTAAGCTCTAACAACTTTAAAATTGGAGACTCTCTTGGCTACTACATAATGAACCCACAGGAAGAATTTTTGGATTTTTACTCATTAAATCTCCAATGGGATTCTATTCTCGATAGGACTAAAATTATCATCGGGCGCCAGAAAATCACTTTTGGTGACAATAGGATATTTGGTCCAGGCGAGTGGGGAAACACTGGTCGCTGGAGCTGGGACGCAATACAGCTTCTATGGACAAACGAAAACAATTTTATATCTGGTTGGATAGGTGGAACAAAAATTCACGACCCACAGGTTACATCTGTACCATTTTTAATACTGAATTCTATGGTGGTGGATTTTACTCAAGCTTTTTAATAAACAAGTCTTTTAGAATTGAGCCTTTCCTTGCTATTAAAACTCAAGGTAGTGCAAAGTTTATCAATACACAAAATATCAACTTCTATTGGTGTTTTTCGTTTTGTTGATTCCAATTTTTCTAATTTATAAGTAGACTTTACGTATGCATTTGAAACTGGAAGACAAAATAGAATTCCTGTAAAAGCTTATGCATTTGTTGCTAAACTTGGTTTTTTGTTCAAAAACCAATTATTCAGCCATTTTTGTACGTAAGATATACATTTGCAACTGGGGGTAAAACCCAAAATGGTATAAATAGGAAATTTGAACCTGTCTTTGGAGCATACGATAAATACTACGTATGGATGAATGTAGTGCAATGGTCAAATTTGAAGAATCCAGAAATTGTCCTCGAATTGTTTCCAATCCCAAAAATATGGATGGAGATTAAGTATCTTTGGTTTTTTGTCAATGATACTAACGAAAAAATTCTTGGTTTGAAAGTCGGTCCTAGCAAATATCTTGGGAATGAATTTGATATTTTTATTAATCATAATGCCAATAGGAATTTAAAATTAACAGGTGTTTTCGGATTATTTTTGGTTAGAGATGCATATACAAGCACTTCTATTAAACCAAATAACGCTCTGTTTTCTTCTTTTCAATTATTGTATCATATTTCTAAAATTTAGGATTAAAAAATGAAGTGGAACTGGAAGATGTGGTTTGGTATTTTTTTAATTATCACAATTATTCCTTTCATTGTTGCTTTGCAAACGAATTATTGGTGGGTGGGTGCCCTATCGGTCGGAATACTTTTTGGCTTTGCTTTGCAGAAAGGCGACCTCTGCGGTTCCTCTGCTATGAGCGAGATAATTTTATTCCGAGACAAATCGAAAATCTTTGGTCTTTGGGTTGCAATTGTAAGCTCGATGTTCTTTTTTGCAATTTTAAATCTGTTTGGATTAGTAGAACTTGCGCCTAAAAAGTTTATCTGGGCAAATTCTCTTGTTGGTGGCTTTATATTTGGCATTGGAACTGTTTTAGGTGGAGGCTGTATAAGTGGGTGTCTTTACAAATCAGCTAGTGGAAATTTAAACTCAATGGTTGCTCTTCTAACAATACCTTTGGGAATTTCTGCTGTAGACTACGGTATCCTTAAATCTTTTCACGAAAGCCTGTTGAAGCTCTCAACACCTGAAGCTCTCACATTATATTCTGTCTTAAAACTTCCCTATTGGCTTTTAGTATTGATTTTTATTATTCTTACTCTTGCTCTCTCATTAACCAAGCGCAAAGAACAAAGAGACAAGTCAAATCGAAGCGAAAAAAGTAATTTGCATTCATTAATTACTCGACCGTGGAGACCATGGCAGGCTGGGATAATGATTGGATTTGTAGGAATGCTTGCTTGGCTTTCTTCTCTACCCACTGGACGCAACTATCCGCTTGG
>JBKBVP010000056.1:0-7397 GCA_046289495.1 Candidatus Kapaibacteriota bacterium
GATAATGTTGAAAAACGAATCGCCTCTGTCGATAGATACATCAATATCAATTTTGTTAACACCACGAGAGACCCATTGTATTTCAAGATGTCCTTCATTACAAAAATCACCCGAGAAACCTTCAGTAGGTTGGACAAGCTTTATTGCTGGAGTCTTGAAGGAAATTGGATTCGAGGAGCCGCCGTAAACTTGGATGGTATTAACTCCAGCCCAAATGCCATCGAAATCGTATATTCTTTTAATCAATTTTCCATTTCGATCATAAACCTCGATTTTTCTAATCCCACTATCCAAATTATTTGGAATTATTGTAGCCCACGCACCAGCTGTATTGTCCAAATTGTTGTAAAAATCTGGTCCTTGGGGTGGATAGGGATTCCCATTTGGGTCTATTCCATCTTGCAAGGTAGCTCCTTCATTTTGGACAATTGCAATTGAGACCGGTACGTCTGCATTTGAAGCGTCAAAAAGGCAAACAAAAGATTTCGGAGGCAACCAACTGTCTTCGTCGTAAATTCCAGTGCATTTAGTGGGTGGATTTCCAAAGTCGACAGACAAGCTGGTATTGGTTGTTTGATATCTTTTAACCAAAGTTCCATTTTCAGAACCAAGGACTAAAATCCAATACACTTGACGACCTTCGTTAAAAGAGGAATTCGTTGTTGGTACAAGTGTCAACCATACCAACTTTGTCCCATCGGATCCCGACTCGAAAGTAGAGTAAGCATTGTTCTGATTCAAATCTCTTATGGAGTTATATGAGTAACTATCAGTTTGATGATTGTAATGTAGATTATTCCCAGCGCCATTGTCGGTATTTACATCGCCTGCGTATCCAACGTTTCTGCCGCCAGAGAAATACCTATAAACAGTATTGGGATGTAAATTTTCAAGCTTAACAAGAGCAAATGTTGGTACTCTTGTTCCAAAGGTGCCAACGCCTTTGAGGTACTTTGGAACAAAAATTTCTGTCAATGTAGGTGTGGGTTTTACATCAACTTCAATAACATTGGAACTTGAGAAACCTGGGGCAGATGCATAGACTTGGTAAGTACCTGGAACACTAATTTGAAGATTTGTAAATGTAGCAATACCATTAACAAAATTTGCATTAAAGGAAAAAGTAGTGGGTCCATCAAAAGTAACTAAAGCAGTATAATTGTGATAATATGAGTTAGTTGAATTATCAGAGTTGATTGCCCGAACTTTGAAGGTTGGAATTACCGAATTGGTGTGAAGTTTCGTATAATGTTCTTCAATTACCAAAGCAGTAGGACCAGGCAAGACTTGAAAATCATCTTGTGTAGATGCCAATGGGTCTCCAGAAATAACTTCCGCTCCAATAGTAATGTTTTCTGCAATGTTGTAGGTTAGATCATCAAAAGTTACACCAGAAGATTTAAAAGGAATAGTTTTGGTAAGCGTACCAAGCAGTGTTCCAGTTCCACTAATTAGTGAAAGTCTTACGACTGTAGCTTGAGAAACTTTTTTGGCTATTCCGTTGTCATCGACGGAAGAAACTCGTAATGAAAATGGAATATTCGTTAGTGGATTTAATGGAGTTATGTCCGAAATTTTAAGTTTTGTTCCGCCCCCGACAGAAGATTCGCTTGAGACGTAAATATCATCGATTCTCAGTTCTGGACGATTTCCGCTACCACTTCCCAGAAAATAGTATTTCCATCGGAGATAAACAACAGGTTGGTCTTCGACGCTTGAAGGGAGAAGGACAGTAAATGTTTGTGAATGTGGTGGAAGTGTTGTAGGATTTGGGTGCCCAACATATACATTGTAAATATACTCGACTGGGTTACCATCGGCATCAGTCACATCTTGGAAAAATCCAGCATCCCCTATTCTGTATTGCAAGCGAATTCGATATTCTCTGGTTGTAGTACCGGCGATGCGCACAAACCCACCAGTCCAAGTCACTTGAATATTGGTTCTATTAGTCGTGTTCAATGCGAGCACAGCGGCTCCCAAATTACCGGCAGTTGACGTATTCACAAATGAGATTCCATTAGTCCCCAGGCCGTTTATTCTGGAACCTGAAGTCAAGTTGTAAGCTCCAGTATAGTTTGTGGTCATCTCAGTCGAAAGCAAGGGGTCTTGGGTCGATGTTCGGTGAAAAATCATCGATGTCGGGTAGGTGCCAGATGGATTTGAAGAGCTCCACTCTGTGAAAGCATAATTGCCTCCGGTTAAGTCGAAGGGGACGGGGTAAGTTATCTGCGCAAATAACAAAAAAGTAAAAGAGAAAAAACTAATTAAAACAAAAGAAAAAAACCTCATAATTGCCCTCAGTTTATAAACTTCTAAATTTTCGAAATTAAAAAAGATTTTTTAAAGTTAACTTAATCTATTTTAAAAATAAAGTTAATTACATCCTAAAACAAAAAATATTTATGTCAGGAACGTAAAAAGACTTTTAAAATTATTAAACTACATTAACAATGATGAAAAACTATCAAGAGGATTTATTAACTTTGCTTTTTTTGCTATGAAGAAATACATCTTAGTGCTAAATCTTTTACTGATTAATGCGGTTTTGTATTCACAGCATTGTGATACAATTGATTTCAAAACAGTCATTAATTCTTTGAAGAATGATTTGAATTACTACAAATTATACATTAAATCAGATAAGAATAAAGCACTTGGATTCTTTACTGGTGTCGATTTGAAGCAAATATTAACTTACCAAAGCATTAAGTCACCAAGTTCATTATTTAAAATCTCTTTCTACTCAAACGATAGCCTTGTTTATGAATTATCCAATTTAGAAAACATAAACTTCATATGGCTATTAGAGAAAAAGTATTACAAACTTCGGGACACTTTGCGTTTCTCTGAATCAAAAACAAGCAAAAAAATCAATTTAGAAGAGGTTTTTACAGGATATAAATATCTCAACCCAAAGAAAATAACGATTGGAGTAAACAACATCAGTTCCGCTGGTGACAATCCGGCTCTCACATTGTTTGTTTTTTCTGAAAGAAAACTAATTTTTACATTTCCAAAAGTTACAAGGATAATTTTACATAAGAAATTGTCGAATAAAAATTAGTTAGAGATGAAAACCAAAAAGATTGTAGAATGTGTGCCAAATTTTTCGGAAGGACAAGACGAACAAATAATTAAAGCAATTGCCGAGGCAATCGAGAATACGCCAGGGTGCAAATTGTTAGATGTAGACCCAGGAAAATCAACAAATCGTACCGTTTACACATTTGTTGGCGAGCCCGAGCCAGTTGTTGAAGGGGCAATGAATGCAGCCCGTGTCGCTCGAAAAATGATTGATATGCGAAAACACAAAGGAGAGCATCCAAGAATTGGTGCTCTGGATGTTTGTCCGTTTGTACCAGTTGCAAATGTTACAATGGAAGAATGCGTTGAATGCGCAAAAAAATTTGGCAACCGAATTGCCGAGGAGCTCGGTGTCCCAGTTTATTTATATGAATATGCTCAACCACTTGAATACCGTAAAAAGCTTCCGCAGATAAGGGAAGGCGAATATGAAGGGTTACCAGATAAAATAAAAAAACCGGAATGGAAACCCGATTTCGGTCCGGCGGAATTTGTTCCAGAATGGGGCGCAACCGTTACAGGTGCTCGAGATTTTCTAATTGCGTATAATGTTAATCTCTTGGGTACCAAAGAACAAGCACACAGAATTGCCCTAAATATTCGTGAAGCAGGTCGTGGACCGAACCAACCAGGACTTTTTAAAGAAGTAAAGGCAATTGGTTGGTGGCTCGAAGAACACAATATCGCGCAAGTCTCGATAAACCTAACAAATTATAAAATTACCCCTCCCCACGTTGTATTTGAAGAAATCAAACGTCAAGCACAAGAATTAAAAGTCGGAGTAGTTGGTTCGGAATTGGTTGGTTTAATACCGCTCGAAGCTATGATGGTGGCTGCCGAATACTATATTGAAAAAGAAGATTTGTTCATACTCGACGAGGACCAAAAAATCAAGTTAGTTGTAGATAGACTTGGATTGAATTCAATTTCAAAATTCAATCCAAAGAAAAAAATAATTGAATACATGATAAAAGAGGAACCGAACGAACCATTAGCACGAAGCACCGTTAAAGACTTCATATTACAAATTTCCGCACGAACACCAGCCCCAGGGGGTGGTTCTGCATCTGCTGCAATAGCAGCGATTGGTGTTGCTTTAGGTTGTATGGTTGCCCAATTGACCTACGGGGTAAGGAAATTCGAGCATTTGACGAATGATTTAAGAAAAATCATTCCACCATTGTACAAGGGCACACGAGATTTAATTTCAATGATAGATGCAGATGCAAATGCATTCAACGAGTATATGGAAGCACTTCGTATGCCAAAGAGTACTCAGGAAGAGATAAATAAACGACAAACTGCAATCCAAGAAGCATTAAAAAAGGCAGTATCTGTGCCA
The DNA here is from genome assembly GCA_046289495.1 of Candidatus Kapaibacteriota bacterium. Lineage (GTDB taxonomy): Bacteria > Bacteroidota > Ignavibacteria > Kapaibacteriales > UBA2268 > Naka2016. The sequence continues at coordinate 4,430 of JBKBVP010000056.1, forward strand.
TTTACCATAATGAAAATAGCAAGTCAATGTTGGGAACCTTTAAAAGAGGTCGCCCGCATTGGAAATCTTGCCTCTAAATCGGATGTAGAAGTCGGGGCAAAAGCATTGGAGACAGGGATTTGGGGTGCTTACAGAAATGTACTGATAAATTTACCAGGTATCGAAGATACACAATATGTGGACGAGATGCAAAGAGAAGCAAAAGGCATTGTTGAAAATTCAAAAGCTGCTTTGGAAGAAATATTGAAAATTATTTCACAAAGAAATTCATAAAAACTTCAGTGTGGAGAAAGCAAATTTCAAAAAACCAAATTCAAAAAAATGAGTCGAAATTGAAAATTCTAAAAAGTTTTGTAAATTACAATTGATATTGTTAGACATTTTAAAATGAATGAAAAACAACTAAAAGAAAAACGAGTTATTAAGACGTTGCAATTTGGTGAGCTGGAAATTGAACCACAACATATCTTTTATTTCGAAAATGGTATACTTGGATTCGAAGATTTACATGAATTTGTTTTAATTGCAGATGAAGAAACATTACCATTCAAATGGCTTATTTCAATTGAAAAGTCCGAAATAGGATTTCCTCTGCTTAGTCCTTGGCACTTGGATTTAATGTATGACCCAGGTCCAGAATTTGATTTAGAAAAGTTGGTCTTAATGGTCATAATCACTTTGGAAGATGAAAACAAGCAAATGACCGCAAATATGAAGGCACCAATAGTTTTTGATGTAGAAAATCAAAGAGGATGGCAAACAATTTTACCAAGCGAAAAGTACTCGACCAATTTTGTCATACCAAAGAAAACAAAACAAGATTAAAGGATTATATTCTTGTATTATCAAGGAAGATAGGTGAAGTAATAACAATCGGTTCAAGTGTCAAGATTACTGTTTTAGGTTACTCCCGCGGAGTTGTTCGATTGGGCATCGAGGCTCCCAAATCTATACCTGTTCATCGAAAAGAGGTCTATGATAAAATAATTGAACTAAATCGTCAAGCAGCAAAGATTGAAATTCAAAAGCTTAAAAGCGCAATGAAAAATGTTTCTGTTAAAATTAACAAAAACATTAAGAATACTCTCGATGACCAAACAGTCGTATTTAATAAAGACAACACAGAAAATCGAGATATCAAAATAAATAAAGAGGTGGAAAATGGTTGAGTATCGGGCTTTAGTCATAGATGACGATGTTTGGATGCAGAGGATACTTTCAAAAACATTGCAAAGTTATGGATTTCGCAAAGTATTTCTCGCCTCTGATGGCTACGAAGGGGTAAGCCTTGCCGTAGAATATCATCCAGACATTATAGTTCTGGATATTTTGATGCCAGACCTTTCTGGCCATCAAACACTAAAGCTTTTGCGAACAATTAAAGCCACCCAAAACATTCCCGTGCTAATGGTATCTGCTCTATCAGACACAGAGAATCTTGGAAAAGCTGTTAAAATGGGTGTTAACTGTTTTGTTTCGAAACCTTTTACTCGAACTACTATCTTCGAAAAATTAGTTAGCATTTTTGGACAAGACAGAATGGAAAAAATCGCAGCTGGTTTACCAATAGATACACAACCTTATCGAGAGGAATTAGAGATACCCACCCTTGAAACAATCGATGAAAAAGCGAAAGATACCGAAACTACTTCAGAAGCGCACCCCGGTGTAAGCAAAGAAAAAATTTCTAAAAGTTACCATGAAATTGATGAACAAAGAAGCATCGAAGCAATCAAAAAGCTTTTGTTGAAAACTAAAAAATCCACTTAATGATGCATAGAAGATTGAAAGTTGGAACTCGAGGCAGCAAACTTGCACTCGTGCAAACACATCTATTTGTAAGTAAAATAAAAGAATTCTTTCCCGAGCTAATCACGGAGGTAAAAATCATAAAAACCAGCGGCGATAAGTTTCAAGAGGTAGATTTAACTCAAATTGAAGGGAAGGGCTTCTTTACAAAAGAAATTGAAGATGAACTTCTCAGTGGTCAAATTGACATTGCTGTTCATAGTTTAAAAGATTTACCCACAGATTTGCACGAAGAATTGACCATCGGCGCAGTTCTTCCAAGAGATAATCCAGAAGATGTCTTAATCTCGAAATATAACAAACTTTTTACCGAACTACCCTCAGGAGCAACTATTGGAACAAGTTCACTCCGACGAATGGTTCAAATCAAGAGAATTCGCCCAGATTTAAATGTACAACCTTTAAGAGGGAACATAACCACAAGAATTACAAAATTATATCATTCGGACATCGACGCAATCATAGTCTCCCGAGCGGCAATCGAACGACTTGAATTGCAAAATCTGATAACGGAGATTTTCTCGCCAGAGGTTATAATCCCCGCCGTCGGACAAGGAGTAATAGCCTTGGAGATTAGGAATGATAACCTTTTCGCCAAAGAAATATTGGAAGGCTTAAATAGCATTGAAACAGAGTATGCTGTCCGTGCTGAAAGAGCATTTTTAAGAGAGCTCGGTGGCGGATGTAAGAATCCCATAGCTGCATTCGCAGAAATTGTAGATTATGAAATTTACATAGAAGGTATGGTTGCCTCTGCCGATGGTGAATACTTTTTTCGCGACTCCACATTTGGCTTGGCAATGAATCCAGAAGATGTGGGCAGAAAATTAGCGCAAAAGCTTATTGCTCTTGGAGCAAAAACTTTGCTAAGTCGGAAAGTTTAAAATTGAAAACTAATTGAGAAAAGATAATTTCGTGGCAATCCAGGTTCGATAAAGTAAGGTAAATTTGTCCCTTTCTCGTAAATCGGATTTAAGAATGAAGAACCGACATACTTCTTATCGAATATATTGTTCACAGAAAAAGATAATGATAAATTTAATTTTATTTTGAAAGCTGACGGAAAATTACAAACGGTGGATGACTTTGCTAATATTATTATTAAACAAGAGCAAAATCTCTTTTTACGTCTAGGAGATGTAGCTTCTGTTAAAGAGGG